>CBDUBX010000524.1:0-1502 GCA_965365495.1 uncultured Burkholderiales bacterium | reverse complement strand
AAGTGAAGGCGACGTTCGACGCCGCCGCCGGCAGCTACGACGGCAAGTGGTTCGACCCGGCGTTCAAGCGCAGCGCCGACGACCCCGACGCGCGCGCCGACCGGCTGTGGAACGCCGCCGACGCCGAAGCGATCGCCGCCGCGGTGCGCGGCGAGCCGGCGGGCGTCGTCGACGACGCCAAGCCGACGACCCAGGCCAGCCCGCTGCTGTACGACCTGACGACGCTGCAGCGCGAGGCCAATTCGCGCTTCGGCTTCTCGGCACGGACGACGCTGTCGCTGGCGCAGGCGCTGTACGAGAAGCACAAGGTGCTGACCTATCCGCGGACCGATTCGCGCGCGCTGCCCGAGGACTACGTCGCGACCGTGAAGAACACCGTCGCGATGCTCGCCGCGGCCGACCTGCCGGGGCCGCTGCGCGACGTCGCTGCGCACGCGAAGACCGCTCTGGCGCAGGGCTACGTCAAGCCGACGAAGCGCGTTTTCGACAACGCCAAGGTGTCGGACCACTTCGCGATCATCCCGACGCTGCAGCCGCCGCGGTCGCTGGCCGACATCGAGCTGAAGCTCTACGACATGGTGCTGCGGCGCTTCCTCGCGGTGTTCTTCCCGAGCGCCGAGTTCCTCGTGACGACGCGCACGACGACGGTCGAGACGCGCGGCCGGCGCGACGCGTTCCAGACCCACGGCAAGGTACTCGTCGCGCCGGGTTGGCTCGCCGTCTACGGCCGCGACGCGCAGGACGCCGACGAGTCGAGCCTCGTCGCGGTCGCGCCGGGCGAGCGCGTGCGCACCGCGCACGTCGATGTCGTCGCGCTGGCGACCCGGCCGCCGCCGCGCTACACCGAGGCGACGCTGCTGTCGGCGATGGAAGGCGCCGGCAAGCTCGTCGACGACGAGGAGCTGCGCGAAGCGATGCGCGAGAAGGGGCTGGGCACGCCGGCGACGCGCGCGCAGACGATCGAAGGTCTGATCGCCGAGAAGTACATGCTGCGCGACGGCCGCGAGCTGGTGCCGACGGCCAAGGCGTTCCAGCTGATGACGCTGCTGCGCGGGCTGGCGATCGAGGACCTGACCAAGCCCGAGCTCACCGGCAACTGGGAGCACCGCCTCGCCGAGATCGAGCACGGTCGGCTGCCGCGCAGCGCGTTCATGGCCGACATCGCGCAGATGGCCGAGCGCATCGTGCGCAAGGCCAAGGAGTACGACCGCGACACGATCCCCGGCGACTACGCGACGCTGGCCGTGCCGTGCCCGAACTGCGGCGGCATCGTCAAGGAGAACTACCGCCGCTACGCCTGCGTCGGCGTCCCCGCGGGCCCGGAGGGCACGCCGGTCCAGGACAGCCCGGACCGGCGCGACGGCTGCGGCTTCTCGATCACCAAGATCCCCGCCGGCCGCGCGTTCGAGACCGTCGAGGCCGAGATGCTGCTGCGCGAGCACCGCGTCGGCCCGCTCGAAGGCTTCCGCTCGAAGGCCGGCTGGCCGTTCACCGCCGAGCTG
>CBDUBX010000523.1:0-1517 GCA_965365495.1 uncultured Burkholderiales bacterium | reverse complement strand
GCGATCGTCGCCGGCTGGTTCCTCGGCAGCGAGACCGGCCACGCGCTGGCCGACGTGCTGTTCGGCGCGCACGCGCCGTCGGGCCGGCTGCCGGTGAGCTTTCCGCTGCACGCCGGTCAGCAGCCGTTGTCGTACGACCGGCCGACGACCGGCCGACCGCAGGTCGGGCGCGGCGACCCGACGCCGTTCCGCTCGCGCTGGCTCGACGCCGACGACGCCGCGCTGTACGCGTTCGGCCACGGCCTCGGCTGGGGCGACGTCGTCTACGGCGCCACCGAAATCGACGCCGCGACGCTGGCTTGGGACGGATCGGTGACGGTGTCGTGCGACCTCGTCAACCGCGGCCGCCGCGTGCAGCGCGAGGTGGCGCAGCTGTACCGGCGCCAGCGCGTTGCGCCGACCACGCGGCCGCGGCGCGAGTTGTGCGCGTGGCACGCGGTCGACGTCGCGCCGGGCGAAACGCACCGCGTGCGCTTCGTCGTCACGCGCGACACGCTGGCCCGCGTGCAGCCCGACGGCTCGCGCGCGGCCGATCCGGGCGTCTTCGATCTGATCGTCGCGCCCGACGCGCAAGCCGGCCGCGGCGCCGCGCTGCGGCTGGCGCCGCCGGGCGACGCCCAGGCGCGCTGACGCGCTGCGCGGTTCAGGCCGGCGCCACGGTCCAGGTCGGGGTGTCCGACCCCGCGGCGTAGGCCGCGGTGACGATGTAGCGCGCGGCGACCGTCGCGCCGACCGTGATCGCGACGGCGTAGCGCACCTGCCCGGTCGCCGACGCGACGACGTCGACGACGATCGCGCGGTCGGCGGCGGCGACGGTCGCGCGCGACACGACCTGCGGCCGGTGGCCGGCGACGCGCCAGCCGTCGAAGTCGATGTCGACGTGCGTCGACGTTGCCGACCAGTGCGCGACGCGCACCGTGCCGTCGCCGATCGCGTAGTGGCTGCTGCCGTGGACTTCGACGGCGTCGAGCCCGATGTAGGCGCGGCCGCCGGCGGTGATCGTCGACACGCCGCCGGCGATCTGCAGCCGCGCCGCGTCCGACACCGGACCGAAGCTGCGGCCGGCGAGGCTGCCCGACAGCGCGTCGAACGCGATCGCCGCGTCGAAGCCTTCGAGCATCGGCGATTGCAGGTCCAGCGCGCGCAGGAACTGCACGCGCACGCCGCCCTGCACCGTCATCGCCACGCCGTCGAGGTGACCGCTGAGCGCGTTGAAGCGGATCTCGATGTAGTCGTCGGCGACGACGCGGGTCGCATCGTCGGCGAGATTCGTGTCGAGCGTCGCGCTGCCGCTGCACGGCGGGTCGAACAGATCGATGCAGCCGACCGTTTCGACGCGCAGCGCCCGCGAGCGACCGTCGGCCGACGCCGGTGGCGCGTGCAGCGCGCGCGGGTGCGCCGGCGCAGCGTGCGCCGCCTGCGCGCCGATCGGGCCAACGAGCAGTCCGAGAAAGCCGTCGACCGCGACGAAGCGCGACACCGCCTGCTCGCCGGCGGCGAGCGCGGCGCGCGCCGCC
>CBDUBX010000522.1:0-1524 GCA_965365495.1 uncultured Burkholderiales bacterium | reverse complement strand
CGCCCGAAGGCAAGCGGATGCTGACCAACCTGATCCAGTTCGACGCCGCGGCCAATCCGGGCAACAGCGGCGGCCCGCTGGTGACGATGGACGGCGCCGTCGTCGGCATCGTCACCGCGATCTTGAACCCGTCGGAGCAGCGCACGTTCATCGGCATCGGCTTCGCGGTGCCGATCGAGAACGCCGCCACCGCCGCCGGCATGCACCCGTTCTAGATTAGATGGCCGCCCTTCCCGCCCGGCGTTCGACCCGACCGCCGCCGTGACCCGACTCCGCACCCGCATGTCTTCCGACCGCCCGATGGAACCCTCCGCCGCTGCCACCGCCACGCTGATGGAGCGCGTGCTCTACGAGGTCAAGCGCGTCGTCGTCGGCCAGGACCGTTTTCTCGAGCGCGTACTCGTCGCGCTGCTCGCGCAGGGCCACCTGCTCGTCGAAGGCGTTCCGGGGCTGGCCAAGACGCTGACCGTGAAGACGCTGGCGCGCACCGTTCGCGGCACGTTCAAACGCATCCAGTTCACGCCCGACCTCGTGCCGTCGGACCTGATCGGCACGCGCATCTACAACCAGAAGACCGGCGAGTTCGGCACCGCGCTGGGGCCGGTGTTCGCCAACCTGCTGCTCGCCGACGAGATCAACCGCGCGCCGGCCAAGGTGCAGAGCGCGCTGCTCGAGGTGATGCAGGAGCACCAGGTGACGATCGCCGGCGAGACGCACCGCGTGCCCGACCCGTTCGTCGTGATGGCGACGCAGAACCCGATCGAGACCGAGGGCACCTACGCGCTGCCCGAGGCGCAGGTCGACCGCTTCATGATGAAGGTCCTCGTCGACTACCCGACCGAGGAGGAGGAGTTTGTCATCGCCGAGCGCGTCACCGGCGAGCCGGTCGATGTCGCCGCGGTCGCCGACACCTTCGAGCTGGCTGCGCTGCAGCGCACCTGCCGCGCGGTGTACTGCGACCCGTCGCTGATGCAGTACGCGGTGAAGCTCGTCGGCGCCACGCGCCGCCCGGCGCAGCACGGGCTGGCCGAGCTCGCGCCCTACCTCACCTACGGCGCCAGCCCGCGGGCGACGATCGGCATGATCGAAGGCGCCAAGGCGCTGGCGCTGCTGCGCGGACGCCACTACGCGCTACCCGAGGACGTCGTCGACCTGGTCCCCGACGTGCTGCGCCACCGCATCGTGCTGAGCTACGAGGCGCTGGCCGACAAGGTCAGCGCCGACGACGTCGTGCAGCGGCTGATGGCCCACGTGCCCAAGCCCGACAAGCCGCTGGCGCCGGCCGCGGCCACGCGGGGATGACGGCGGTCGCGGCCGCGGCGGCCGCCGCCGGCGCGGCTGCCGGCTCGTCCGAGCAGCTGCTGCGGCGGCTCGAATGGCGCGTGATCCGCCGCCTCGACGGCTTGCTGCAGGGCGACTACCGCACGCTGTTGCGCGGCGGCGGCATCGACCTCGCCGACCTGCGCGAGTACCAGTACCACGACGACGTGCGCCACATCGACTGGAACGTCACCGCGCGGATGC
>CBDUBX010000521.1:0-1527 GCA_965365495.1 uncultured Burkholderiales bacterium | reverse complement strand
TGCAGGTTGTCGGGCCATTCGTCGCCGTCGTCGTCCTGGTAGGGGCTGCCGCCGCGGCGGTACAGGTACGGCGCGTCGATGACGTAGACCGGCAGGCCGCTGCCGGGCATCCGCGCAAGGAGTACGCGCACGCGCAAAGCGCCGAAGCACGCGCCGACGTCGAGCACGTCGCGCGCGCCGTGCACCGCCTCGAGCACCGCCGGCAGCCCCGGCAGCAGCAGGCGCACGTCGGCGCCATGCTCGGCCAGCGCCGGCGGCAGCGCGGCGACGACGTCGGCCAGCCCGCCGGTCTTGACCAGCGGAAAGACTTCAGCGGCGACGTGCAGCACGCGCATCGCGCCGGGGCGCGGGTCACGGGTCACGGCGCGGTTCGAAGGCGCGCGAGCATGTCGCGCGTGATCAGCGTGATGCCCGACTCGGTGCGGTAGAAGCGCGCGGCGTCGGCGGCCGGGTCCTCGCCGACGACGATGCCGTCGGGCAGCACGCAGTCGCGGTCGACGACGCAGCGCGTCAGCCGCGCGTGGCGGCCGACCTGCACGCCGGGCAGCAGCACGCTCCAGTTGGTCGACGAATACGAGTGCACGCGCACCTCGGAAAACAGCACCGAGCGGAACACGCCGCCCGAGACGATGCAGCCGCCCGAGACCAGCGACTCGACCGCGACGCCGCGCCGCGTCTCCTGGTTGTGCACGAACTTCGCCGGCGGCAGCTGCGACTGGTAGGTCCAGATCGGCCAGTCGCGGTCGTACAGGTTCAACAGCGGGTCGGTCGCGGTCAGGTCGATGTTGGCGTCCCAGTACGCGTCGATCGTGCCGACGTCGCGCCAGTAGTCGGGCTGCCCCGGCTTGCTGCCGACGCAGCTGAGGGCGAACGGGTGCGCGACGGCGACGCCCTGCCGCACCGCGTTCGGGATGATGTCCTTGCCGAAGTCGTGGCTCGAGTTCGGGTCGGCCAGGTCGCGCGCCAGCTCGCGATACAGGTACTTCGCGTTGAACACGTAGATGCCCATGCTCGCCAGCGTGCGCCCGGGCTTGCCGGGAATCGTCGGCGGGTCGGGCGGCTTCTCGACGAAGTCGACGATGCGGCGGCGGTCGTCGATCGCGAGCACGCCGAACGCCGTCGCCTCCTCGCGCGGCACCTCGATGCAGCCGACGGTGCACTCGGCGCCGAGCGCGACGTGGTCGGCGAGCATCAGCGCGTAGTTCTGCTTGTAGACGTGGTCGCCGGCGAGGATCACGACGTACTCGGCGCGGTACGCATCGAGGATGTCCTGGTTCTGGAACACCGCGTCGGCGGTGCCGCGGTACCAGGTCTCCTCGTCGACGCGCTGCTGCGCCGGCAGCAGGTCGACGAACTCGTTCATCTCGCTCTTCAGGAACGCCCAGCCCCGCTGCAGGTGGCGCAGCAGGCTGTGACTCTTGTACTGCGTGATCACGCCGATGCGGCGCAGCCCCGAGTTCATGCAGTTCGACAGCGCGAAGTCGACGATGCGGAACTTGCCGCCGAAGTAGACCGCCGGCTTGGCGC
>CBDUBX010000520.1:0-1528 GCA_965365495.1 uncultured Burkholderiales bacterium | reverse complement strand
CGCGGCTGACCGAGATGGTCGGCGGCTACCTGCGGCGCAACGGCTTCGACGTCGACACCGCGCCGAGCCTCGCCGCCGGCCGCGAACGGCTGGCGCAGCGCGGCTACGACGCGCTGGTGCTCGACCTGATGCTGCCCGACGGCGACGGCCTCGATTTCACGCGCGAGCTGCGTGGCCAGCCGCGAACGCGGCGGCTGCCGCTGCTGATGCTGACCGCGCGTGGCGAGCCGACCGACCGCATCGTCGGCCTCGAGATCGGCGCCGACGACTATCTGCCCAAGCCGTTCGAACCGCGCGAGCTGCTGGCGCGGGTCAAGGCACTGCTGCGCCGCGCCGTTCCCGACGCCGGCGACGACGCGGTGCTGGCCTTCGGCCGGCTCGAGATCGACCTCGGCGCGCGCCAGGCGCGGCTCGACGGCCGTGTCTGCGACCTGACGAGCCACCAGTTCGAGCTGCTGACGGTGCTGGCGCGCAGCCCCGGGCGCGTGCTGTCGCGCGACCAGATCATGGACGCGTTGAAGGGCCACCCGCTCGAAGCCTTCGACCGCAGCATCGACGTCCACATCTCGCGCATCCGCGCGGCGATCGAGGACGACCCGAAGATGCCGCGCCGCGTGCTGACGGTGCGCGGCGCCGGCTATGTGTTCGCGCGCAAGCAGGACGCGGCGTAGCCGGACTCGGCAGCAACGGTCGCGATGCGCAGCCTGTACCTGCGGATCTGGCTGACGGTCGTCGTCGCGCTGGCACTGTTCGCGCTGGTGTCGGGGTGGCTGCTGCAGCGCCACCTCGAAGCCCAGCGCACCGCTGCCGAGGCCGCGGTGCGCGAGCGCGTCGAGGCGTGGGGCGAGCTGCTCGAAGGCGCGCTGCCGCCGGCCGATGCGCCGGTCGACGAAGTGCTCGCTGCGCTGCGCGAGTGGTCGCAGCGGATGCGGCTGCCGATGGCGCTCGACGACGCGCAGGGACGGCGGGTCGCCGCGTCCGACAACTACTTGCGCCGCGAACGTGCGCCGGGGTTCGCCGCGCGACTGCAGGCGGTGCGCTTCGCCGACGGTCGCGTGCTCTGGGTCGCACCGTTCGGCCAATGGCGCGCGCTGCGCCGCGGGATGGCGCCGCCGCCGGACGGCGCCGATGGTGCGATCGCGGCGCGCGACGATCCGTCGGCGCGCGCCGAACTCGAACTGCCGCCGCTGCTGCGGCCGCCGTGGCCGCATGGCATGCGCGGCTACGGCGACCGGATCGGCCTCGTTGCGCTGCTCGCGGTGCTGTTCGCCGCGGTCGCCGCCGGCGCGTGGCCGGTAGTGCGCCGGCTGACGCGCCGCCTCGAAGCGCTGAAACGCGGCGTCGAGGCCTTCGGCGCCGGCGCGCTCGACCAACGCGTCGTCGAGGACGGCCGCGACGAAGTGGCCGCGGTGGCCGCCAGTTTCAACCGCGCCGCGGCGCGGATCGAGGCGCTGGTGCGGTCGCACGAGACGCTGCTGGCCAACGCCAGCCACGAACTGCGATCGCCGCTGGCACGGCTGAAGATGGC
>CBDUBX010000519.1:0-1532 GCA_965365495.1 uncultured Burkholderiales bacterium | reverse complement strand
TTGCACGGCGTGATCGTGCTGTGGCCGTTGGCCACGCCGACCATCGGCTTGCCGAAGTCGCCTTCGGTGTAGCCCATCGCGTAGTACATGCTGCGGTTCGGCGCGCGCGCCACGCCCTCGGTGATGTGGCGCGAGCGGCGGTTGGCGGGGCTGGTCATCGGCGGTCTCGGCAGCGGGCGGGCGACGGCGCGATTATCGAGCCGGGGTGTCGCGTCGGCGCGTCGGCCGAGGGGCGAGCCGGCCGCGCGACAATCCGCCGCGTCGCAACCGCTTTCGCTCTTCCGATTCCGATGCTCGTGCATCCGCAGTTCGACCCGGTGGCGCTGGCGCTCGGCCCCGTGCAGATCCACTGGTACGGCCTGATGTACCTCGTCGCGTTCGGGCTGTTTTTCTGGCTCGCCGCGCGCCGGCTGCAGCTGCCGCACTGGCGGCGCGCCGGCTGGAGCCGCGCCGACGTCGAGGACATGATGGTCTGGGGCGTGCTCGGCGTCGTCGTCGGCGGGCGGCTCGGCTACGGCCTGTTCTACAAGCCGCTGCACTACGCGGCGAACCCGCTCGAGCTGCTGATGGTGTGGAAGGGCGGCATGTCGTTCCACGGCGGCTTGGTCGGCGTGATGGTCGCGCTGGCGCTGTGGGCGCGCCGGCGCGGCCGCCATTTCCTCGAGGTCATGGACCTGATCGCGCCGTGCGTGCCGCTGGGTCTGGCGGCCGGGCGCGTCGGCAACTTCATCAACGGCGAGTTGTGGGGCCGCGCGGCCGACCCGTCGCTGCCATGGGCGATGGTCTTTCCGCAAAGCGGCAGCGGCGTACCGCGCCATCCGTCGCAGCTGTATCAGGCGCTGCTCGAAGGCGTGCTGCTGTTCGGGCTGCTGTGGCTGTATGCGCGGCGCGAGCGCTACACCGGCCAGGTCGGCGGCGCCTTCGTCTTCGGCTACGGCGTGATGCGCTTCATCGCCGAAGCGTTCCGCGAGCCCGACGGCTACCTCGGGCTGCTGGCGTTCGACCTGAGCCTCGGCCAGTGGCTCAGCGTGCCGATGATCGTCGGCGGCGCGTTGCTGTGGGCGTGGGCCGGGCGGCGCGGGTTGAAGATGCTGACCGTGAGGCCGTCGTGACGCGCCAGGTGTTCCTCGACACCGAAACCACCGGGCTCAGCGTCGAGTCGGGCGACCGCATCGTCGAGATCGGCTGCATCGAGTTCGTCGACCGCCGCGAATCGGGCCGGCGGCTGCACCACTACGTCAACCCGCAGCGGCCGAGCCACCCCGACGCATTGCGCGTGCACGGCATCTCCGACGACTTCCTCGCCGACAAGCCGCTGTTCGCGCACGTCGTCGACGAAGTGCTCGACTTCATCGACGGCGCCGAGATCGTGATCCACAACGCCGCGTTCGACGTCGCCTTTCTCGACGCCGAGCTCGCGCGGCTGCAGCGCGGCCGCGTCGCCGACCGGGTCGCGCGCGTCACCGACAGCCTCGACATGGCGCGCGAGCTGTTCCCCGGCAAGGGCAACTCGCTCGACGCGCTGTGCCGGC
>CBDUBX010000518.1:0-1536 GCA_965365495.1 uncultured Burkholderiales bacterium | reverse complement strand
GACGACCACCCCGAATGGGACGCGCCGGAACTCGCGTTCGCCGCGGCGTGGCGATAATCGACGCGCCGTCTCCCCCCCCCGGTTTTCGTCCCGTCGTCATCCGCTCATGTCCGAGGCGGCCGCCCGCAAGCCACAGCCCCCGTCGTCGACGACGACGGCGACGTCGACGCCGTCGCGGCGACGGTCGACGCCGTGGCGCTCGGCCGCGGTCGCCGCGGCGCTCGGCGGCGCCGCGGTCGCGGCGTCGGCGCAATCGACGGAGTCGGCGGCACCGCCGCTGTGGGAGGCCGGGGTCGGCGCGGCGTGGGTCCACCTGCCGCACTACCGCGGCAGCGACGAATCGCGCAGCTGGCTGCTGCCGCTGCCTTACGTCGTCTACCGCGGCGACATCATCCGCGCCGACCGAGACGGCGCGCGCGCGGTGCTGCTGGACACCGACCGCTTCGAGTTCGACGTGTCGGTGTCGGGCAGCGCCCCGGCCAAGAGCCGCGACAGCCGCGCCCGTGTCGGCATGGCCGACCTCGCGCCGACGGTCGAGATCGGGCCGAACCTGAACGCGACGCTGGCGCGCGGCCGCGATTGGACGCTGCAGCTGCGCGTGCCGGTGCACGCGGTGTTCACCGTCGAGCGCGACCCGCAGTTCGTCGGCGCGACGCTGAGCCCGGTGGTCAACGTCGACACCGACGTCGCCGGCTGGTCGGTCGGCGTGCAGGGCGGGCCGCGCTGGGCGTCGCGCCGCCACCACCGCTACTTTTATACGGTCGACGCGGCCGACGCCACGGCGTCGCGGCCGGCCTACGACGCCCCCGGCGGCGGCGCCGGCTGGCGCGTGACCGCGGCGGCGTCGAAGCGCAGCGGCGCGTGGTGGGTCGGTGGCTTCGTCCGCGCCGACACGGTCGCCGGCGCGGCGTTCGAAGACAGCCCGCTCGTCCGCCGGCGCCACCAGCTGTCGGCCGGGGTGGCCCTGGCGTGGGTGTTCGCGCGGTCGACGCGAGCTGCCGCGCCGTCGGCGACCGCGCCGTGACGCTCGCGCCTGCTGCCCGCGTGACGCGATGACCGCCTCCGCCCGGCCGCTTCGAACGCGGCGCTCCGTCCCGCTCGCCAGGAGCGCGGGCCGCGGCGCGCGGCCCGCCCGCGCGGGCCCGGACGGCCCGGGCGCCGGGCCCGTCCCGGATCCGGCCGCGCAAGGCGCGAGGGCACACCCGTGAGCGCGCTGCCCGAAGCCACGAAGAACGCCGTGCGGCGCGCGCCGTGGTGGCACCTGCTGCGCGACGTGCCGCTGTGGGTGGCGCTGCAGGCGCACCTGTTCGTGCTGGCGGCGATGTCGCTCGGCTGGAACGCCTGCGCGCTGGTGCTGACGCCGCTGCTGCCGCTGGAGCGCGGCCAGCGCATCGGCCGCACGATGGTCGCTCGCGTCTACGGCACGTTCTGGTGGATCGCCGAGGCCACCGGGATGATGCGCATCGACAACCGCGTGCTCGACGCGCTGCGCGACGAGCGCGGCCTGATCGTCGTCGCCAACCACCCGAGCCTGCT
>CBDUBX010000517.1:0-1538 GCA_965365495.1 uncultured Burkholderiales bacterium | reverse complement strand
CCGTTCTCGGCCGACCTCGGCGCGTTCCTGCCGGCCGACCCCGACCCCGCGCAACGCGTGCTGATCGAGCAGGTGAGAAGCGGCCTGCCGGCGCGCACGCTGCTCGTTGCGATCGAAGGCGGCGACACCGCCGCGCGCGCCGCCGCGTCGCGCGGCCTCGCCGCGCGGCTGCGCGCCACGCCGCACTTCCGCCAGGTGCTCAACGGCGACGACGCCGCGCTCGCCGGCGTCGGCGAGTGGCTGTTCGCCCACCGCTACGCGCTGTCGCCGGCGGTCGACGCCGACCGCTACACCGCGCCCGGCCTGCGCGCGGCGATCGCCGAAACGCTGTCGCTGCTCGGCACGCCGGCCGCCGGCGCGATCAAGCCTTTGCTCGACCGCGACCCGACCGGCGAGACCGCGCGCATCGCCGAGGCGTTGATCCCGCCGCACGCGCCGAAGCGCGTCGACGGCGTCTGGGTGTCACGCGGCGACGATCCGGCGCGCGCGCTGCTGCTCGTGACGACGCGCGCCGACGGCGCCGACCTCGACGCGCAGGCGGCGGCGATCGGTGCGCTCCACGCAGCGTTCGCCGCTCAAGGATCGGGTCTCGCGCTGCGCGTCAGCGGCGCGCCGCTGTTCGCCGTCGACAGCCGCGACCGCATCGAGCGCGAGGTGCGCTGGCTCGCGATCGCCGGCGCGGCTGCGGTCGGCGCGCTGCTGTGGGCGGCGTTCGCGTCGCTGCGCGCGGTCACGGTGGCGACGCTGCCGGTGGCCGCCGGCGTCGTCGCCGGCATCGCTGCGGTCGGCGCCGTCTTCGGCGGCGTCCACGGCGTCACGCTCGGCTTCGGCGCGACGCTGATCGGCGAGGCCGTCGACTACGCGATCTACTTCCTCGTGCAGGCGCGTGCCGGCGGCTGGCGGCACTGGGTGCGCCACGGCTGGCCGACGGTGCGGCTCGGTCTGGCGACCAGCGTCTGCGGCTTCGGCGCGTTGGTGTTCTCAGGGTTTCCGGGGCTGCGACAGCTCGGCGTGTTCTCGCTCGCCGGGCTCGTCGCCGCGGCGGCGACCGCGCGCTGGGTGCTGCCGGTGCTCGCGCCCGACGGCGCCGCCGCGCCGCTGCTGCAGCGCGCCGCGGCCGGCGCGGCGGTGCGCGGCGTCACGTGGCTGCAGCGCGCGAAGTGGCCGTTCGTCGCTGCCGCCGTGGCCGCAGCGGTGCTACTCGCGACGCGCGACAACCTGTGGCGCGGCGAGCTCGCTGCGCTGAGCCCGATCCCGCCGGCGATGCTCGCGCTCGACGCCGAGCTGCGCGCCGACCTGTCGGCCGGCGACGCCGGCGCGGTTGTCGCGGTCACCGGCGCGACGCTCGACGCGACGCTCGCGCGCACCGAGGCCGTCGCCGCGCGGCTCGACGCGCTGGTCGACGACGGCACCCTCGGCGGCTACGACAGCGTCACGCGCTTCGTGCCAAGCGCGGCAACGCAGCAGCGCCGCCGCGCCGCATTGCCCGACGCGGCGACCCTCACCGCCGCGCTCGACGCCGCGGTCGTCGGCAGCCC
>CBDUBX010000516.1:0-1540 GCA_965365495.1 uncultured Burkholderiales bacterium | reverse complement strand
TTCTGCTTCTTCATCTGCGGCCGGATCATGATGAAGTACAGCACCACGAACATCAGCACCAGCGGCAGCAGGCTGAACAGCGTCGACTCGGTGCCGCCGGCCGCCGGCGCAGGGGCGGTCTGGGCGAGGGCTTCGGAAATGAACACGGTGGGGATCCTCGAATGGGCGATCGTGGCCGGCGTCGCGGCGGCCGACGGCGCCCGATCGAGCCTACGTCCCGCCAGGGCGCGAAACGGCGGATTTTAGGCCGCGCCCCCGGCCCACGCGCCGATGCCGGCCGAAGGGCCGCTTCAGACCAGCACTTCGGTGCAGTCCGGGTGGCCGAGAAAGCGCGCCGGCGACGCCGTCATGCCGTAGGCGCCCGACTGGTACACCACGACCAGATCGCCGACGTCGGCCGCCGGGAGGTCCATGCGATCGGCGAGCAGGTCCAGCGGCGTGCACAGCGGCCCGACGACCGACACCGATTCGGTCGCCGCCGCGCGCGCGAGCCGGCCGACCGCGACCGGATAGTTCTTGCGCACGACCTGGCCGAAGTTGCCCGATGCCGCGAGGTGATGGTGCAGCCCGCCGTCGGTGACGAGGTAGACGTGGCCGCGCGACACCTTGCGGTCGACGACGCGCGCGACGTAAACGCCAGCTTCACCGACGAGATAACGCCCGAGCTCGACGACCATTTGCGCCGCGGGCAGCTCGGTCGCCGCGCGTTCGACGATCGCCTGCAGGTTGGCGCCGATCGGCGCGACGTCGAGCCGCCGCTCACCCGGGAAGTACGGGATGCCGAAGCCGCCGCCGAGGTTGAGGAACTTCACCGCCGACGGCGCGTGCGGCGCCAATCGCAGCGCCAGCTCGTAGCTCTTCCGTTGCGCCTCGCAGATGCTGTCGGCGCGCAGGTTCTGCGACCCGGCGAACAGGTGGAAGCCCTCGAACGCCAGCCCGGCGTCGCCGATCGCCCGCAGCAGCTTCGGCACCTCCTCGGCGTCGATGCCGAACTGCTTCGGCCCGCCGCCCATCTTCATCCCCGAGCCCTTCAGCTCGAAGTCGGGGTTCACGCGCACCGCGACGCGCGCCGGCAAGCCGAGGTCGCGCGACGCGTCGGCCAGCACCGGCACCTCGCGCGCCGATTCGACGTTGACGAGCACGCCGGCGGCCACCGCCTGGCGCAGCTCGACGTCGCGCTTGCCGGGGCCGGCGAAGCTGATCTCGGCGGGGTCGGCACCGGCGTCGAGCGCGACCTGCAGCTCGCCGGCCGACGCGACGTCGACGCCGTCGACGAGGCGGGCGAGCCACCCGACCAGCGCCGGCATCGGATTGGCCTTCATCGCGTAGTGCAGCTTGACCTGCGGCGGCAGCGCGGCGCGCAGCTCGTCGACGCGGCGCCGCAGCAGCTCGCGGCTGTAGGCGTAGAACGGCGTGCGGCCGACACGCGCGGCCAGCACCGACAGGCGCACGCCGCCGACGAGCAGCTCGCCGCGGTCGTCGACCGCGAACTGGTCCATCGGCGCGTGCTCGGGGCGGACACGCGGCGCGGCGGGCGCGG
>CBDUBX010000515.1:0-1541 GCA_965365495.1 uncultured Burkholderiales bacterium | reverse complement strand
CGAACAGGTCGAGCAGCTCGGCGTCGGTCGACGTCGTCGTGACCTTGAAGCGGCGGATGCCGTCGGCCGCGCGGCCGGCGTCGAGCGGCTCGATCACACCGAGGTCGGTGATCTCCTTGAACAGCTCGACCAGCGCGTCGGCGACGGCCGGGTTCGGCAGCGGGCCGACGGTGAGCTCGAGCTCGCGAACGCCGCCCGGCGGCACCGCGGCGACGGCGGGCGGCGCAGCGGCGGCGACCGACGGCGCGGCGGCCGACGGCGCGACCGGCGCGGCGACTTGCGCCTCGGCAATCGGCGCGGCCGCCGGCGCCGGCGCGGCCTCGCCGCGCGCCAGCGCGCGCATCGACGCCAGCAGCTCGCTGACGTCGACCGCGTCGCCGCCGTTGCCCTGGTGGCGGCCGAGCTGCGCCTTCAGCGCGTCGCCCGAGGCCAGCAGCACGTCGACCATCGGCGGCGTCGGCGCGAGTTCCTGGCGGCGCAGCTTGTCGAGCAGCGTCTCCATCTGGTGCGTCAGCTCGGCGACGTCGGCGAAGCCGAACGTCGCGGCGCCGCCCTTGACCGAGTGCGCGCAGCGGAAGATCGCGTTCAGCGGCTCCAGGTCGGTGCTGGCGACGTCGAGGTTCAGCAGCATCTGCTCCATCGACTCGAGGTTCTCGCCGGCTTCCTCGAAGAACACCTGATAGAACTGGCTCAGGTCGATGCCGGCCGACAGGTGCGTGCCTTCGTGGTGTTGGGTGTCGCCCATTTCGCGTGCCTCGTTTCGTCGATCTGCTCTTGCGGCGCGTCAGCGCACGACCTTGCCGATGACCTCGACCAGCTTGGCCGGGTCGAACGGCTTGACGAGCCAGCCGCTGGCGCCGGCGGCACGCCCGGCCTGCTTCATCTGGTCGCTGCTCTCGGTGGTCAGGATCAGGATCGGCGTGGCCTTGAACTTCGGGTTCTGACGCAGCTTCTTCGTCAGGTTGATGCCGTCGAGCCGCGGCATGTTCTGGTCGGTCAGCACGAGCGCGAAGTCGCTATTGGCCGCCTTTTCGAGCGCATCCTGGCCGTCGACCGCCTCGGTCACGGCAAAGCCGGCGTTCTTCAGCGTGAAGCTGACCATCTGGCGCATCGAGGCGCTGTCGTCTACGGCGAGGATCGAGTGCATGGCGGGTGCCTTCGTCAGAAAAGCTCGATGGAACCGGCGTCCATCTCGTCCTGGGTGACCGGGTTGGGCGACAGCGGCGCGTCTTCGACCAGCGCACAGCCGTCGTCGTCGTCGCCCATCGTGTCGCGCGCGATACGGTCGGCGCAGTTGCGCAGCCGGCGCGTCGTGTGCACGAGCAGCTGCGACGCGAGGTCCTGGAACTGCAGCGCGACGATCGCCCCGGCGAGGTGCTGTTGCGCGTGGTGCAGCGGTTCGGCGTGCGCGCCGCCGTGCTGCAGCAGCGGCTGCAGATGGCCGTTGGCGCCGTGGAAGTGCGCGAGCAGCGTGTCGCAGGCCGCACCGAGCAGGCGCTGCAGGCGGTCGATGTCGTTGCTCGCGACCATCAGGTCGTCCT
>CBDUBX010000514.1:0-1542 GCA_965365495.1 uncultured Burkholderiales bacterium | reverse complement strand
GTAGCCGCCGTTGCCCGCGGCGAAGCACCCCCGTTGCGGGGTGGCGCGGCCACCGCAGCGGGCGATGGCGCCGGCGTCGGCGCACGGCCGAGACTGCGGGCTCGTCGAACCACCACGGGCCTGCGATGGACACCACCGCCGCGATCGAATCACTGCTGCGCCGGCGCATCGTCGTCGGCGGCTTGGCGGCGCTGCCGTTCGTCGGCGCGAACGCGTCCGCCGACGCGCCGCCGGCGCTGCTGCTGGCGCGCGACGCGCCGCCCGACATCGACCCTCGCGGCTGGCTGGTCAGCGAGAAGTTCGACGGCGTGCGCGCGCTGTGGGACGGGCAGCGGCTGCGGCTGCGCAGCGGCCTGGCCGTCGACGCGCCGGCGGCGTTCGTCGCGCGGCTGCCGTCGGTCGCGCTCGACGGCGAACTGTGGCTCGGCCGCGGCCGCTTCGACGACGTGTCGGCGCTCGTGCGCCGGGGCGCCGGCAACGCCGCGGACGTCGCGGCATGGCGCGACGTGCGCTTCCTCGCGTTCGAGCTGCCGCGCGGCGGCGGCGGCTACGCCGACCGCGCGCGCGAGATCGAACGCCTCGCGGCGGCGGCCGCGCCGGGGCCGCTCGTCGCGGTGGCGCAGCAGCGCGTGGCCACGCCGGCCGAACTGCGCCGCCGGCTCGACACCGTCGTCGCCGACGGCGGCGAAGGGTTGATGCTCCACCATGCCGACGCGCCGGTCGTCGCCGGGCGCAGCGGCTGGTTGCTGAAGCTCAAGCCGGTGCACGACGCCGACGCGGTCGTCGTCGCCCACCTGCCGGGGCGCGGGCGGCACGCCGGGCGGCTCGGTGCCTTGCGCGTGCGCAACGCCGCGGGCGTCGAGTTCGACGTCGGCAGCGGCTACACCGACGCCGAGCGCGCAGCGCCGCCGCCGATCGGCGCGACGATCAGCTACCGCCACCGTGGCCACACGCCGCGCGGCGTGCCGCGGTTCGCGACCTATCTGCGGCGGCGGTGGTGAGCGGCGGGTGCGCCTCCGGCTGCGTCAGCCGAGCGACCGCACAGAGACGATGATGAACAGGCCCAGCAGCCACACGCCGACCTGCAGCAGTGCGGTGAGCATCATGGAACTGCGGATCATGGCGAGAACCCAGACAAGAAAGCCCGCTCAATCCCGCGCGTCGTTCGGCGCGTCGCAGCGCGGGTCGATGCCGTAGCCGCTGCCGGCGACGCGACCTGCGCGGTCGATGACGACTTCGAACCACAGGCAGTCGTTGGTCGGGTAGCGCCACGACCAGATTTCGCCGCCCATTCGGCCGCCGTGGCGGGTTTCGCCGGGCGTGCCCAGGCGCTTCAGCACGTCGTCGCGCGCCAGCCCCGGGGTCGATTGCAACTCGAGGAACGACGCTTCGCCGAGCACCTGCCGTGCAGCGGTGATGCGGCCGGCGGCGTCGACGTCGACCATCCACGTCGTGCGGCCGTAGGGCCCGCTCGCGTACTCCAGGCGCTGGCCGCCGTTGTCGAGCGCATACCGACCCGTCGGCTGGCCCCAGCGCTGCACG
>CBDUBX010000513.1:0-1546 GCA_965365495.1 uncultured Burkholderiales bacterium | reverse complement strand
AAGACCGACGTCGGCTGGGGCCACCAGATCCGCAGCTACGTGCTCGACAACAGCCGCATCAAGGACCTGCGCACCAACGTCGAGATCAGCCACACGCAGAAGGTGCTCGACGGCGACCTCGACGCGTTCATCGAAGCCAGTCTGAAGCAGGGGCTGTAGCGTGGTGCCACCCGCCGCCGCGGCCGAGCCCGGGGTCGAGATCCGCCGCTACGAAACGCGCGACGAAGCCGCCGTCGTCGCGTTGTGGGCGACGTGCGACCTCACGCGGCCGTGGAACGACCCGCGGCGCGACATCGCGCGCAAGCTCGCCGACGACGGTGAGCCGTTCTTCGTCGCCGTCGCCGACGGCCGCGTCGTCGGCAGCGCGATGGTCGGCTACGACGGCCACCGCGGCTGGGTCAACTACCTCGCGGTCGACGCCGACTTTCGCCGGTGCGGCGTCGGCCGCCGGCTGATGGAACATGCCGAGAACTGGCTGCGCGGGCGCGGCGGCGCCAAGCTGAACCTGCAGCTGCGCGACGGCAACGACGCGGCGCTCGCGTTCTACCGCCGCCTCGGCTACACGCCCGACGCCGTGGTCAGCCTCGGCAAGCGGCTGATCGACGACGAAGACACCACAAGGACGACTGATGCGTGAATCGACCGCTACCGTCGTGCGCCGCGCCGAGTACGCGCCGCCGGCTTACCGGATCCGCAGCGTCGAGCTGACGTTCGACCTCGACCCGGCGAAGACGATCGTCGGCGCGAAGCTCGCCGTCGAGCGCAACGCCGCGCTGGCGCCCGACGGCGCGCCGCCGCCGCTGCGCCTGCACGGCGAGGAGCTGACGCTGCTGCGCGTGCAGATCGACGGTGCCGGCGTCGCGTTCCGCCTCGACGGCGGCGACCTCGTGGTCGACGCGCCGCCGGCCGCGCCGACCTTCACCGTCGAGATCCGCAACACCGTCTCGCCCGAGAAGAACAGCGCGCTGTCGGGGCTGTTCACGAGCGGCGGCGGGCTGTTCACGCAGTGCGAAGCCGAGGGTTTCCGGCGGATCACGTGGTTCGTCGACCGGCCCGACGTGATGGCCGTCTACACGGTGACGCTGCGCGCCGAACGGGCGCGCTACCCGGTGCTGCTGGCCAACGGCAACCTCGTCGGCCACGGCGACCTCGACGACGAAGGCCGCGGCCGCCACTGGGCGACGTGGCAAGACCCGCACCCGAAGCCGAGCTATCTGTTCGCGCTCGTCGCCGCCGACCTCGTCGCGCGCGAGCAGCGCATTACGGCCCGCAGCGGCCGCGACCACCTGCTGCAGATCTGGGTGCGCCGCGGCGACCTCGACAAGACCGGGCACGCAATGGCGTCGCTGGTCGCGTCGGTGGCGTGGGACGAGGCGCGCTACGGCCTGGCGCTGGACCTCGACCGCTTCATGGTCGTCGCCGTCGACGACTTCAACGGCGGCGCGATGGAGAACAAGGGGCTCAATGTCTTCAACACGAAGCTGCTGCTCGCCAGCCCCGCGACCGCGACCGACGCCGACTTCCAAGCGGTGGAGAGCGTCGTCGC
>CBDUBX010000512.1:0-1547 GCA_965365495.1 uncultured Burkholderiales bacterium | reverse complement strand
GCGGCCAGCCGTTCTTCGGCGTACATGCTGCCGAGCATCAGCATCACGCCGTTGCTGCGAACGATCTCGCGGCTCATCACGCGGTGGAACTGCTGCTGCAGCGACGGCACTTCGTGCGACAACAGCTCGAGCTCGCAGAACGGGATCACGCAGACCTGCGAATCCTCGAGAGCGACCGCGTCGACCTCGTGGCGCCGTGTGCCGATGCCGTCGAGGCCGATCAGCTCGCCGCCCATCTGGAACCCGGTGACCTGCTCGCGGCCGTCCTTCGACGCCACCGCGGTCTTGAAGAACCCGGTCCACACCGCGTACAGCGCGTCGAATCGGTCGCCGGCCTGGAACAGCGTGTCGCCGCGCGGCACCTTGCGGCGCATCGCGACCAGGCGGCCGTCGATGTGCAGCAGCTCGGGCGTCGTCAGCCCGATCGGCAGACAGATCTCCTTCAGGTTGCACCCCGAACACGACACCGTGTAGGTCGGGAGGCCGAGGCTTCTGAGCAGGGTTTGATCCATCGCGTGCGCCGACGGTCGGCGCGCCATTGGGGCACCGCCGCTCGTCGCGACGATTATTGCGACGGCGGTGCGACCGCGCCAGCGATGCACCGGTGCGGGGCAATGATCCACGTCAATGCCCGCCGGGGTGCGCGACTTACAGTGCCATCGCGCCCCCAGCGCGGGGACAGCGGCGCCGACGACATCGCCCGCGAGCCGCACCGTTGGCGGGGCCTCGATGCCGCGGTCCCCCCGGGGCCGACGCCGTGCGCGGACCGGGCCCGCGCACCGGCGTTCGAGTCCGCGAGCCGCCCGTCGTGCACACGAAGGATCCCTCGATGCCTGCCGTTTCCTATGCCGCGCTGCACGACGAGCTGCGCGCGTTCATCCCCGACGCGCGTCTCGTCGTCGACCCGATGCGGCTGCTCGCCTGGGGCACCGACGCGAGCTTCTACCGCCTCGTGCCGCAGCTCGTCGTCGTCGTCGACAGCGAAGCCGAGGTCCGCCGGGTCGTCGAATGCTGCGCGCGGGCCCAGGCGCCGGTGACGTTCCGCGCCGCGGGCACGAGCCTGTCGGGACAGGCGATCAGCGACTCGGTGCTGGTGATGCTCGGCGACGGCTGGCGCGGCATCCACGTGTCGGACGACGCGGCGCAGGTCACGCTGCAGCCCGGCGTCATCGGCTCGGCTGCCAACCGGCGGCTGGCACCGCTCGGCCGCAAGATCGGTCCCGACCCGGCGTCGATCGACGCGGCGATGATCGGCGGCATCGCTGCCAACAACGCCAGCGGCATGTGCTGCGGCACCGCGCAGAACAGCTACAACACGCTGGCCGGGATCCGCGTCGTGCTCGCCGATGGCAGCGTGCTCGACACGCGCGACGCGGCGAGCCGCGAAGCCTTCGCGCGCGACCACCGCGAGCTGTTCGACGGGCTGGCCGCGCTCGGCCGCGCCACGCGCGGCGACGAGACGCTGGGCGCGCGCATCCGCCACAAATTCCGCCTGAAGAACACCACCGGCTACAGCCTCAACGCGCTGGTCGAGTTCACCGACCCGG
>CBDUBX010000511.1:0-1566 GCA_965365495.1 uncultured Burkholderiales bacterium | reverse complement strand
GGCGACGAGTGCTACATCCTGCCGCTGTCGAGCGTCGTCGAGTCGTTCCAGGTGCGCCCGGGCCTGGTGAAGACGATCGGCGGCACCGGCCGCGTCGTCGAGGTGCGCGACGAGTACATGCCGGTCGTCGACCTCGAGAGCGTCTTCCAGGTGCCGCGCGTGCGCGCCGACGCCGACGCGTCGAGCGACATCATGGTCGTCGTCGAGGCCGAGGGCGCGCGCGTCGCGCTGCTCGTCGACGAGCTCCTCGGCCAGCAGCAGGTCGTCGTCAAGAACCTCGAGAGCAACTACCGCAAGGTCGACGACATCTCGGGCGCCACGATCATGGGCGACGGCCGCGTCGCGCTGATCCTCGACGTCGGCGCGCTGGTGCGGCGCTCGCGTCATTGAGCCGTACCGCACCGTCTCCTCCTGAAGCGAAGACTCCCATGAACGCCCTGCTGCGGCTGATGCGCCGCTACACCATCCGCACCCGCATGCGCGGCGCGGTCGTCGCGGTGCTGGCGCTGTTCGCGCTGGTGGCGGTCCTCGGCATCGCCGGCGGCGTGCGCATCCGCGACCTCAACGCCGAGCTCAGCGCGCGCACCGTCTCAGGCGTGCAGGCGGTGGCGGCGACGCGCGCCGCGCTGGCCCAGGTGCGGCTGCTCGAAAAGCAGATGATCATCGAGTACGAGGACGGCGCCGCGGTGCTCAAGCAGCGCCAGCAGTGGCTGAAGTCGATCGACGCGACGAAGAAGGCGCTGGCCGCGCTGCTCGACGGCGGCGCCGACGCCGCGCCGCTGGCGCAGGCCGCCATCGACGGGCTCGACGGCTACGCGAAGAAGTCCGCCAAGGTGCTCGACGCGATCGCGTCGGGCGCCTACGCCACCGCCCGCGAGGCCGACACCGACCTCGGCGACGCGCTGGCGCAGATGCGCGCGGTGCACGACCAGGTCGAGGCGCTGGCAGCGCAGGTCGTCGCCCGCGCCGAGGCGACCCAGGCCGGCGTCGTCGCCGAGATGCAGCGCGTGCTGCTGGCCTTCGGCGCGACGCTGGTGCTGGTGGTCGGCGTGGTCGCGCCGCTGACGCTGCTCAACTCGGTGTCGATCACGCGGCCGCTCGGCACTGCGGTGCAGGTCGCGCAGGCGATCGCCGCCGGCGACCTGGCGCGACCGGTGGCCGTGGACGGCCGCGACGAGACCGCCGCACTGCTCGCCGCGCTGGCCGCGATGCAGCAGAGCCTGCGCGGCATCGTCGGCCAGGTGCACACCGCATCGATGGGCATCGAGGGCGCGAGCAGCGAGGTCGCCGCCGGCAACGGCGACCTGAGCCAACGCACCGAGCGCACCGCCGGCGCGCTGCAGCAGACCGCCGGCTCGATGGCCGAGCTCACCGGCAGCGTCGACCAGACCGCCGCGTCGGCGCGCACCGCCAGCGACCTCGCCGCATCGGCCAGCGTCGTCGCCGCGCGCGGCGGCAAGGTCGTCGCCGAGGTCGTCGCGACGATGGCCGACATCGACGCCAGCAGCCGGCGCATCGCCGACATCATCGGCACGATCGACGGCATCGCGTTCCAGACCAACATCC
>CBDUBX010000510.1:0-1569 GCA_965365495.1 uncultured Burkholderiales bacterium | reverse complement strand
GCGAGATGAGCGGCCACCTGTTCTTCGCCGACCGCTGGTACGGCTTCGACGACGCCACGTACACCGCGGCGCGGCTGCTCGAGATCCTGAGCCGAGACGCCGACCCGAGCGCGACGCTCGACGCGCTGCCGACGAGCTGCTCGACGCCCGAGCTCAACGTGCCGTGCGCCGAAGGCGAAAACCACGCGATCGTCGCCGAGCTGCTGGCGCGGGTCGCCGACGGCCGGCTGGCATTTCCCGGCGGCAGCGTCGGCACCGTCGACGGGTTGCGCGTCGACTTCGCCGACGGCTTCGGCCTGATCCGCGCGAGCAACACGACGCCGGTGCTGGTGCTGCGCTTCGAAGGCCACGACGAGCGCGCGCTGGCGCGAATCCAGGCGCAGTGCCTTGCCGCATTGCAGGCGGTGCAGCCGAACGCCCGGCTGACCGCCGCTGCGCACTGACGGCGGGCGCCGGCGCAGCGTGAAAGCGGCGCTGGCGCGGGCGGGCTATTCGCTGCTGACGCGGCTGCTGACGCCGGCGATGCTCGCGCGGCTGTGGTGGCGCGGCGCGCGCGAGCCGCTGTACCGCCGCGCGTGGGGCGAGCGCTTCGGCCGCGCGCCGGCCGATGCCGGCGTCGGCCGGCTGTGGCTGCACGCGGTATCGCTCGGCGAAACGCGCGCTGCGGCAACGCTGCTCGCCGCACTCCGCCGCCACGACCCGAACCTGCGCCTGCTGCTGACCCACGGCACCGCCAGCGGCCGCAACGCGGGCGCGGAGCTGCTCTCGCCCGGCGACGTCCAAACCTGGCTGCCTTGGGACACGCCCGGCGCGGTGCGACGATTCCTGCGGTCGCACCGACCGGCGATCGGTGTGCTGATGGAAACCGAGGTCTGGCCGAACCTGCTCGCTGCGGCCGCCGCCGACGGCGTGCCGATGGTCCTGGCCAACGCTCGGCTGTCGCCGCGCAGCCTCGAGAAGGGGCGCCGCCACGCCGCGCTGCTGCGCCCGGCGGTCGCCAGCTTCAAGCGCGTGCTGGCGCAGACCGATGCCGACGCCGAGCGTCTGCGCGAGGCCGGCGCCGGTGTCGTTCGTGTCGCCGGCAACCTCAAGTTCGACATGGAGCCCAACCCGCGGCTGCTGGCGCGCGGCCTGTCGTGGCGCCAAGCGCTGCAGCGCCCGGTCGTTCTCGCGGCGAGCACCCGCGACGGCGAGGAGCCGCCGCTGCTCGCCGCGTGGGCCGCGCTCGCGCCGCCGCGGCCGCTGCTGCTGCTGGTGCCGCGCCACCCGCAGCGATTCGACGCGGTCGCCGGCTTCGTCGCCGCCGCCGGGTTGACCGCGGTGCGGCGCAGCGCTTGGGGCGAGACGCCGCCGCCCGACGCCGCCGCGGCCGACGTGTGGCTCGGCGACACGCTCGGCGAGATGCCGCTGTACTACGGCGGCGCCGACGTGGCGCTGCTCGGCGGCAGCTTCGCGCCGCACGGCGGGCAGAACCTGATCGAAGCCGCGGCGTGCGGCTGCCCGCTGGTGCTCGGACCGCACACCTTCAACTTCGTGTGGGCGAAGCAGGCCTTCCGCGACAAGAACCCG
>CBDUBX010000509.1:0-1571 GCA_965365495.1 uncultured Burkholderiales bacterium | reverse complement strand
GGTTGTGCTCGATGACGACGATCGTGTTGCCGGCGTCGCGCAGCTGGTGCAGCACTGCGAGCAGCATGCCCACGTCGTGGAAGTGCAACCCGGTCGTCGGCTCGTCGAGGATGTACAGCGTGCGCCCGGTGTCGCGCTTGGACAGCTCGAGCGCGAGCTTGACGCGCTGCGCCTCGCCGCCCGACAGCGTCGTCGCGCTCTGGCCGAGGCGGACGTAGCCGAGCCCGACGTCGAGCAGCGTCTGCAGCTTGCGCGCGATCGCCGGCACCGCGGCGAAGAACGCGCGCGCGTCCTCGACCGTCAGGTCGAGCACTTCGGTGATGTTGCGCCCCTTGTAGAGGATTTCGAGCGTCTCGCGGTTGTAGCGAGCGCCGCGGCAGACGTCGCACGGCACGTACAGGTCGGGCAGGAAGTGCATCTCGACCTTGACGACGCCGTCGCCCTGGCACGCTTCGCAGCGCCCGCCGCCGGCCGCGGCCGAGACGTTGAAGCTGAAGCGGCCGGCGCCGTAGCCGCGCTCGCGAGCCGCCGGTACGTCGGCGAACAGCTCGCGGATCGGCGTGAACAGCCCGGTGTAGGTCGCCGGGTTGCTGCGCGGCGTGCGGCCGATCGGGCTCTGGTCGACGTTGATGACCTTGTCGAAGTGCTCGATGCCGTCGATGCGGTCGTGCGCCGCCGGCTCGGCGTGGCTGGCGTAGAGCTTCTTGGCCACCGCGGCGTACAGCGTGTCGTTGATCAGCGTGCTCTTGCCCGACCCCGAGACGCCGGTGACGCAGGTCAGCAGCCCGACCGGAATCGACACGTCGACGCCGCGCAGGTTGTTGCCACGCGCGCCGACGATTTCGATGCGCAGCGGCGCGCCGCCGAAGCCGGCCGCCGCGCGGCGGCGCTTGTTCGGCACGTCGATGCGCATCGCGCCGGCCAGGTAGCGCCCGGTCAGCGAATCGGGGTCGGCCGCGATGTCGTCGGGCGTGCCCTGCGCCATCACGCGCCCGCCGTGGACGCCGGCGCCCGGGCCCATGTCGACGACGTGATCGGCGCTCCTGATCATGTCTTCGTCGTGCTCGACGACGAGCACGCTATTGCCGAGGTCGCGCAGATGGCGCAGCGTGCCGATCAGTCGCTCGTTGTCGCGCTGGTGCAGGCCGATCGACGGCTCGTCGAGCACGTACATCACGCCCGACAGGCCGCTGCCGATCTGGCTGGCCAGGCGGATGCGCTGCGCCTCGCCGCCCGACAGCGTGTCGGCGCCGCGGTCGAGGCTGAGGTAAGCGAGGCCGACGTCGACGAGGAAGCGCAGCCGCGAGCGGATCTCGCGAACGATCTTGTCGGCGACCGCGGCCTTGGCGCCGACCAGCGCCAGCCCATCGAACAGCGCCAGCGACTGCGCGAGCGTCGCGTGCTCGGCTTCGTAGATCGGCGGCCCGCGCGTGCCGTCGGCGTGCTGCAGGAACACGTGCCGCGCCTCGCGCCGCAACCGCGTGCCGTGGCACTGCGGGCACGGCCGCGCCGCCTGGTAGCGCGCGAGCTCGTCGCGCACCGCGGCCGAATCGGTCTCGCGCAGGCGGCGC
>CBDUBX010000508.1:0-1579 GCA_965365495.1 uncultured Burkholderiales bacterium | reverse complement strand
TGCGCGTGGTGCATCGGCGGCACCTCGTGGCTCCACTCGCGGTAGTAGCGCTGGTCGTGGTCGTCGAGCGCGAACTCGCGCCAGCCGGCGTCGACGAGCGCGGCCTGCGCCGCCGGCAGCCGGTCGCGCGGCACGAGGATGTCGAGGTCCGACGGCAGCCGGCCGCGGGCGATCGGCAGGTCCTGCGCGACGTAGGCCGCGCCTTTGAGCAGCAGCCGCGGCGCGTCGACGGCGTCGAGCGCCGCGCCGACCCGCGTCGCCGCCCAGCGCAGCGTCTGCGTGCGCCACTGCGAGCGCTGGGCTTCGGCGTGCAGGTGGCGCGCCGGCTGCGGCGGCACGCGTTCGAGCAGCCCGGCCGCGGTCAGCGACTCGGCCAGCCGTGCCAGCAGGCGCAGCCGCCGCGCCAGCCGCACGACGCGCTCCCACTGCGCGAGGTCCCAGGCCAGCGCCTGCTGCGGATCGGCGATCGCCCCGACCCACGCCAGCGCGTCGGCGGCGGTGCGCGGTGCGGTCATCGCCGCGCCGCCGCCGCCTCGGCGGCCAGCGGCCGCACGTCGCGGTCGATCGCCGCCAGCGCGGCGTCGAGGTCGGCGTAGACCAGCGACCACGCCGGGCAGCCGCGCGCCAGCGCGACGACGGCGCGGAACCCCGCGGCGCCGTGGACCGTGTAGTTGAAGGCGTTGAACGCCAGCGCGCGGAACACCCGTTCGGCGTCGATCCGTTCGAGCCGCAGCCGGCTGCCGGCCTCCCACCGCGGCAGGATCACCGCACCGGGCCGCGCCGGCGTGTGCCGTGCGGCGACCGCCGCCGGCGGCGCCGCGAGGTGCGCGACCGTGCCCTTGCGCGTGTTCGGGAACGACGGCCCGAGCTCGGCGTCGCCGCGCGCGAAGCGGCGGATCACGTCGATCGAAGCGTTCTTCAGCGCCACGGGTTTGAGCATCGGCACGAGGCGGAGCGTTCGCGGGTCGAGCGCGCCGAACTCGTCGGACAGCAGCCGCCAACCCGCCAGCGACAGCGCCGCGGTCAGCGTGCTCTTGCCCGACCCCGGCGCCGCCGGCAGCAGCAGCGCCGCGCCGTCGCGTTCGAGCGCGCCGGCGTGGAACAGCAGCAGGTCGTTGACGCGCTGGCCGATCAGCCAGTTCGCGCCCCATTCGAACAGCGGCAGCGCAGCGTCGTCGACGAACGGCTGGAAGCCGCCGCCGCCGTCGCACGACAGGCTCAGCTCGCGCCGTCCGCCGCGGCGCAGCAACGGCCGCGACCGGCGCATCTCGATGTGCACGTCGGACCACGCCGGCGACTCGACGAACGGAAAGTGGCGGTAGACCGCTTGGACCTGCTGCGCCAGCGGCGCCGACCGCGTGCGCAGCCGCAGCGCGGCGCCGCCGACATCGAGGCCGAGACCGCCGCCGGCCAGCGCAGCGCGCAGCCGCGGCAGCGGCGTGTGCTGCAGCGTCGGCGACGCTGGGTCGGTGCGGGCCACTGCGGCGAGCGGTGACGCGGCCGCGGTCGGCGGCGCTGCGTGCGGCACCGCCGGCGGCGACGGCGCGGCGGTCACGCCGGCCGGGGTTCGATCCAGCCG
>CBDUBX010000507.1:0-1592 GCA_965365495.1 uncultured Burkholderiales bacterium | reverse complement strand
GACGGCGCCGAAGGCCCCAGACCCGCGAGCCACAGCGCCAGCGGCGGCGGCTCGGGCACCGCGGTGACCTGCAGCGTCACGGTGCCGGCGGCGGCGTCGTAGACCGTGGCGAACCGCACGCCGCCGCCGAAGCCGGTGAGCAGCAGGTCGTCGCCGAAGCGGCCGGCGAGCGCACCGCCCGAGGCGATCACGACGAAGCTTTCGCCGACCGTCGGCACGTAGTCGCCCCAGCGCGCCACCTGCATCGCCCCGGCGAGCTGCACCGCGCCGCGAACGACGAGCGCGTCGTGGCCGGCGGCACCACCGAGTTCGACGACGTAGACGCCGCCGGCGGCCTGCTCGAAGCTGCCGTCGATCGTCAGCGTCCCCGGCGAGAAGCCGGGCGCGACGACGCCGCGGTTGACGACGTTGCCGTCGATCGTCCCGTCGCCGCCGATCGTGCCGCGGTTGTCGAGCGTGCCGACGACGTCGAACGCCGCGCCGGCGTGGACGACGATCCGCCCGGTCTGGCCGGCGAACGACGTGAAGCGCAGCGCGCCGCGCTCGACGTCGACGGTGCCGGTGTTGAAGAACGGCACCGCGACGGCGTAGGTCCCGACCGTCGTCTTGACCAGCCGCCCGGCGTTGTCGAAGCGGGCGTCGCCGCCGCGGTCGAGCGGCCCCTGGTCGGCCGCCGACATCGACTGGTTGTAGGTCTGGACATCGATCGTGCCGCCGGCGGCATTGACGATGCGCCCCGAGCCGGGGTCGCCGGTGCGGTTGAGCTGGACGCTGGCAGCCAGCGTCAGCGCGCCCTCGTTGCGCAGTACGCGGCCGGCGTCGAGGCTGTACGGGTTCGGGCCGCCCACCTCAGTCGGGCCGCGCAGCGTCGTCGTCGCCGCGCCGGCCATCATCCCGAGCGACGCGCTGATCCCGAGCGTGGTCGGCCCGGCCAGCACCAGGTCGGCGCCGCGGACCGTGCCGCCGGCGTGGTCGAAAGCGCTCGTCACCGTCAGCGGCGCGGCGACGTCGACGACCGTGCCCGGCCCGGCGACGCTCCAGGTGCCGGCGCCCGAGAAGCTCGCGCCGGCGAGCACGTCGTGGTGGCCGCCGCCGAAGCCGATCGTGGCGCCGGCGGCGGCCGCGAAAGCGCCGGCCTGGTTGCCGCCGGCGTTCAGCCACAGGTTGCCCGTCCGGACGTCGACGTCGGCCGCGGCGGCGTTGTCGAACCGCACCGCGACGCCGTAGGTGTTGGGCGAGTTGCTCTTGCGCCAGGTGCCCAAGTTGCGAACCGCGGCGTCACGGCCGTCGTCGGCGGCGCCCTGGTCGGTGGCCTTGATGACGTTGTTGTAGGTCTGGATGTCGAACACCGCACCGGCGGCGTTGACGATCACGCCCGCGCCCGGCGTCGCCAGCCGGTTCAGCTCGACGCTGCCGACCAGCGTCGCCGCGCCCTCGTTGCGCAGTTCGCGGCCGGCGTCGAGCCCGATCGCGGCGATCGTCGTCGGCCCCTGCAGCCGTGTCGCCCCCGGCCCGGCCATCACGCCGAGCGAGGCGTTGACGGCCAGCGTCGTCGCGCCGGTCAGCGTCAGGTCGCTGCCGCGCAGCGTGCC
>CBDUBX010000506.1:0-1605 GCA_965365495.1 uncultured Burkholderiales bacterium | reverse complement strand
CCCGGCGGCAACTACGACTACGAGCACAAGTACTTCTCCGACGACACCGGCTACCGCTGCCCGAGCGGCCTGTCGGCCGCCGACGAAGCCGACGTGCAGCGGCTCACGCTCGCCGCCTACCGCGCGCTCGGCTGCCGCGGCTGGGGACGAGCCGACCTGATGCGCCGCGCCGCCGACGGCCGGCTGTTCCTGCTCGAGATGAACACGAGCCCGGGAATGACCGGGCACTCGCTGGTGCCGATGGCCGCGCGCGCCGCGGGCATCGACTACGCCGAGCTGTGCGTTTCGCTGCTCGCCGACGCGGCGCTCGACAGCGCCGCGCGCGACATGACCGCGCAAGACGACCGCGCCCCCGTTGCCGGCGCCGGGTCGCCCGACGGAGGCGAAAGGTGAACGCGGCCGCAACCCGCACCGCCGGCACCGGCCGCGCGATCGCGCCCGCCGCCGGCGCGCTGCCGACCGACGTGCGGCTGATGAACGCGGTCGCGACCGCGGTGTTCGCGCTCGCCGCGGTCGCCGTCGTCGCGGTGGCCTTCGTCTGGCTGCTGCGCGCGCCGGTGTTCCCGATCCGCGCGGTGCGGCTCGAAGGCGACCTCGCGCGCAACAGCGTGCCGACGATCCGCGCCAACGCCGCGCCGCAGCTCGCCGGCAACTTCTTCAGCATCGACCTGCACGCCGCGCGCGCGGCGTTCGAGGCGGTGCCGTGGGTGCGCCGCGCGGTCGTGCGTCGCGTCTGGCCCGACCGCCTGGCGGTGCGGATCGAGGAACACCGCGCGGTCGCGCTGTGGGACGCGGGCGACGCGTCGGCCGGCACCGACCGTCTGGTCAACGACCACGGCGAGGTGTTCGACGCCAACGTCGGCGACGTCGAGGACGACGCGCTGCCGACGCTGGCCGGCCCCGACGAGACACAGGCCGGTCCGATGCTCGCGTTGCTGCATCGGCTGCAGGCGGTGCTCGCGCCGCTGGCCGCCGGTGTCGAGCGGCTGACGCTGTCGGGCCGCGGGTCGTGGCGCGTCGAGCTCGACGACGGCGCGGCGATCGAGCTGGGCCGCGGCAGCGACGCCGAAGTGCTCGCGCGCACTCAGCGCTTCGTCGCGACGTTCGCCGCGGCGACGTCGCGCTGGCAGGCGCCGCTGGTCGCCGCCGACCTGCGCCACACCGACGGCTACGCGGTGCGGCTCTCCGGCGTGACGACGACCACCGTCGCCGAGGCCGCCGCCGAGGCCAAGCGCGCCGCTGCGGCGGCGTCGGCCGCGGCCGCGGCGTCGGCGAGAGCGGCGCAGACCGCGGCGCGTGCGCCTGCGAATCGAACAGCCGCGCCGTCGCGCGCGCCGGCCACGACACGTTGAGGGAACGCCGCATGGCCAAGGAATTCAAGGACATGGTCTTCGGGCTGGACATCGGCACCGCGAAGGTCATGGTCGTCGCGGCGCAGCTGCTGCCCGGCGGCGGGCTGCGCGTCGCCGGGCTCGGCCTGGCGCCGACCCACGGCCTCAAGCGCGGCGTCGTCGTGAACATCGACGCCACCGTGCAGAGCATCCAGCAGGCGCTGAAGGAGGCCGAGATGATGGCCGCCTGCAAGATCGAGCGCGTCTACACCGG
>CBDUBX010000505.1:0-1609 GCA_965365495.1 uncultured Burkholderiales bacterium | reverse complement strand
TACCAGTACCACGACGACGTGCGCCACATCGACTGGAACGTCACCGCGCGGATGCAGCAGCCCTACGTGCGCCAGTTCGTCGAGGACCGCGACCTGACCGCGTGGTTCCTGCTCGACCTGTCGGGCAGCGTCGACTTCGGCTCGGCCGACGTCACCAAGCTCGCGGTGTCGGCGGGATTCGTCGCGACGCTGGCGCGCGTCGTCACGCGCCACGGCAACCGCGTCGGCGCGCTGCTGTACAGCGACCGCGTCGACACCGTGCTGCCGCCGCGGTCGTCGCGGCGCCACGTGCTCGAGCTGCTGCAGCGGATGCGCGCGCCGCGGCCGGCGCCGGCGAAAGGCGAACGGCGCCGCCCGACCGCGCTCGCCGACCTGCTCGTCGCGGCCGAAGGCGTGATCTCGCGCCGCGCGCTGGTCTTCGTCGTCTCCGACTTCATCAGCACGCCGGGCTGGGCGGCGCCGCTGGCGCGGCTGGCGCGGCGCCACGACGTCGTCGCGGTGCGGCTGTGGGACCCGCTCGAGATGGCGCTGCCCGACGCGTCGGACCTCGGCCTCGTGACGATCGAGGACGCCGAGACCGGCGAGCAGCTGCTCGTCGACGCCACCGACCCGGGGTTCCGCGAGCGCTACGCGGCGATCGCCGCCGACCACGAATCGGCGCTGCTCGCGCAGCTGGCCGAATCGGGCTGCGACGTCGTCGAGCTCGCCACCGACGACGAGCTGCTCGACGCGCTGCTGCGTTTCTCCGACCTGCGACGCCAGCGCGCGCGGCTGCCGGTGCCGCTGCGCTTCCCGACGTCGTTGAAGCGCGCGCGCAGCGTCGGCGCGGTGGCCGAGGGACGGGCGTGACCTTCCTCTGGCCGTCGCTGCTGTGGGCGCTGCTGGCGCTGCCGCTGCTCGTCGCGCTGTACGTGTGGCTGCTCAAGCGCCGCCGGCGCAGCACGGTGCGCCTGGCGAGCCTGGCGGTGGCGCGGCAGGCGGTCGGTCGCGGCCCGCACTGGCGGCGCCACGTGCCGCCGGCGCTGCTGCTGCTGGCGGTGGCCGCCGGGCTGTTCGCGCTGGCGCGGCCGGTGGCGGTGATCACACTGCCGCTGGCGGAGCGGACGATCATCCTGGCGATCGACGTCTCGGGCAGCATGCGCGCCGAGGACGTCAAGCCCAACCGCCTCGTCGCCGCGCAGGAGGCGGCCAAGGCCTTCGTCGGCGCGCTGCCGCACGAGGTGCGCGTCGGCGTCGTGTCGTTCGCCGGCACCGCCGCGGTGGTGCAGGCGCCGACGACGAGCCGCGACGACGTCGTCGCGGCGATCGACCGCTTCCAGCTGCAGCGCGGCACGGCCACCGGCAGCGGCATCATCCTGTCGCTGGCGACGCTGTTTCCCGAGCAGAACATCGAGATCCAGCACGTCACCGGCCAGCGCAACTTCCCGGCCAAGGAGATCGGCAAGGACCCGGCCGAACCGACCTTCACGCCGGTGCCGCCGGGGTCGTACCCGTCGGCAGCGGTGATCATGCTCACCGACGGCCAGCGCACGACCGGCCCGGACCCGATGGACGCGGCGAAGATGGCCGCCGAGCGCGGCATCCGCGTCTACACCGTCGGCATCGGCAC
>CBDUBX010000504.1:0-1610 GCA_965365495.1 uncultured Burkholderiales bacterium | reverse complement strand
CGGTGCTCGAAGCGATGGCCCACGGCTGCGTGCCGCTGCTGTCGGACCTGCCGGCCAACCGCGAGCTCGTCCGCGACGGCGACAACGGCCTGATCGTCGCCGCCGGCGCGTGGCTCACGTCGGAGGCGCTCGACGCGTTGCGGCCGCGGCTCGACGCGATCGGCGCCGCCAACCGCGCGTGGGTCGAGCGCCACGCGATGTTCGCGCCGGCGGTCGGCGCGTTCGTCGAACGGCTGCGCCGCGTCGACGCCGGCGCCGCGTTGCCGTGAACCTGCTGCTCGTCAACCACTACGCCGGCGGCCCGCGCTGGGGGATGGAGTTCCGGCCGTGGTACCTGGCGCGCGAATGGGTGCGCGCCGGGCACCGCGTGCAGATCGTCGGCGCCGACTTCTCGCACGTGCGGGCGACGCAGCCGCGCGCCGGCGACGACGTCGTCGACGGCATCGCGTACCGCTTCTACCGCACGCCGGCGTACCGCGGCAACGGCGCCGGCCGCGCGCTGAACATCGCCGCGTTCCTCGCCGCGCTGCGCGCCGACGCGCCGCGGCTGGTGCGAGAGTTCGCCCCCGACGCGGTGATCGCGTCGAGCACCTATCCGCTCGACGTCGCCGTCGCCGGGCGCATCGCGCGCCGCGCCGGCGCCAGGCTCGTCTACGAGGTGCACGACCTGTGGCCGCTGAGCCTGATCGAGCTGTCGGGAATGTCGCCGCGGCATCCGTTCGCGCGGCTGTGCCAGCGCGCCGAGGACGCCGCCTACCGCGATGCCGACGTCGTCGTCAGCATGCTGCCGAAGGTCCACGGCCACATGGCCGCGCACGGGCTCGACCTGGCCAAGCTCGTCGTCGTGCCGAACGGCGTCGACCCCGACGAATGGCGCGGCGTTGCAGCACCGCTGCGCGGCGACGTCGCCGCGGCGCTCGACCGCGCGCGGGCGGCGGGTCGCACCGTCGTCGGCTACGCCGGGTCGATGGGCCGGCCCAACGCGCTCGACACGCTGCTCGACGCGGCGGCGCGGCTGCGCGACGACGCGATCGGGTTCGTTCTCGTCGGCGACGGCCACGAGCGCGAGCGGCTCGCCCGCCGCGCGGCCGCCGAGCGGCTCCGAGTGACCTTCCTGCCGCCGGTGCCGAAGGCGCAGATTCCGTCGCTACTGCGCGCGATCGACATCGCCTACATCGGCTGGCAGCGCGTGCCGATCTACCGCTTCGGCATCGCGCCGAACAAGCTGATGGACTATTTGATGGCGGGCTGCGCGGTGCTGCACGCGGTCGACGCCGGCAACGACCCGGTCGCCGACGCCGGCGCCGGGCTGACGGTCGCGCCCGAGTCGCCCGAGGCGGTGGCCGACGGGTTGCGCCGTCTGGCGGCGCTGACCCCCGCCGAACGCCGTGCGATGGGCGACCGCGGGCGGGCCTGGGTCGAGGCGAACCACGCGTGGCCGGTGCTCGCGCGGCGCTTCGTCGACGCGTTGCGATGAGCGAACGCCACCCCGAATCCGAAAACGTCGCCGCACGCTACGCGCGGCGCACGGCCGTCGCCGCCGACCGTTACAGCCCGCTGCGCCCCGACGTCTGGCAAACGCTGCACGAGCGCCAGCGCGCGCTGCTGCG
>CBDUBX010000503.1:0-1615 GCA_965365495.1 uncultured Burkholderiales bacterium | reverse complement strand
TTCCCCGCGGGGCTCGTGCTGTACTGGCTGACGAACAACCTCCTGTCGATCGCCCAGCAGTGGCACATCAACCGCCGCCTCGGCGTGCTCGGCACCGCGAAGTAGACGACCGCCCGCTGCCGAGCGCGCGCGCGCCGGGGCCGATCGTCGCGGTCGCGACCGCGCCCGGGCGCGGCGCGATCGGCATCGTCCGCGCCAGCGGCCCCGACCTCGCGCCGCTGATCGACGCAGTCTGCCGGCGGCCGCTCGCGCCGCGGCAGGCCGCGCTCGTCGCGTTCGCCGATGCCGACGGCCGCGCGATCGACCACGGCCTGGCGATCCACTTCCCGGCGCCGCAATCGGCCACCGGCGAAGACGTGCTCGAGCTGCACGCCCACGGCGGCGCGGTCGTGCTGCAGCTGCTGGTCGAGCGCTGCCTGCAAGCGCAGCCGGGGATGCGGCTAGCGGCGCCCGGAGAGTTCACCGAGCGCGCGTTCTTGAACGACAAGATCGACCTCGCGCAGGCCGAAGCCGTCGCCGACCTAATCGACGCCGGCACCGCGGCCGCCGCGCGGTCGGCGGTGCGGTCGCTCGAAGGCGCTTTTTCGGCCGAGGTGCGGGCGCTGGCCGACGCGATCGTCGCGTTGCGCACGCTGGTCGAGGCGACGCTCGACTTTCCCGACGAGGAGATCGACTTCCTCGAGCGCGCCGGCGCGCAAGCGCAGCTCGCCGCGCTGCGCAACGGCGTCGCCACGGCGCTCGCCCGCGCGCGCACCGGCGTGCGGTTGCGCGACGGGCTGCGCGTCGTGATCGCCGGCCAGACCAACGTCGGCAAGAGCTCGCTGCTCAACGCGCTGGCCGGGGCCGACTTGGCGATCGTCACGCCGATCGCCGGCACGACGCGCGACCGCATCGGTGCGGCGATCGACGTCGACGGCGTGCCGCTGCACGTCGTCGACACCGCGGGGCTGCGCGGCGACGCGACCGACGCGGTCGAGCGCATCGGCATCGAGCGCAGCTGGCAGGCGATCGAGGGCGCCGACGCGGTGCTGTTCGTCCACGACCTCGCGCGCGCCGGCGACTCGGCGCACGCCGCAGCCGATATCGCGCTCGCTGCGCAACTGCCGGCCGGCGTGCCGGTGCTGCACGTCCACAACAAGCGCGACCTGACGCCGCAGGCAGCGGTGGCCGACGGCGGTGTTGCGGTGTCGGCGCTCGACGGCGGCGGCCTGGCCGATTTGCGCGCCGCGCTGCTCGACCTCGCAGGCGGGCAGCCGGCCGGCGAAGGCGCGGTGATCGCGCGCGCGCGCCACGTCGACGCGCTGCGCGACACGCAGGCGCGGCTCGACGCCGCGGCCGCCCACGCGGCGGCCGGCGACGCCGCGCTCGAACTGCTGGCCGAAGAACTGCGCCTGGCGCACCGCGCGCTCGGCACGATCACCGGCGCGTTCGGCAGCGAAGACCTGCTGGGTGCGATCTTCGCCGGGTTCTGCATCGGCAAGTGACGTCCCGGCCGCCCGCGCCGGGGCGTGGGTCAGTGGCCGGCGAAGTCGACCAGCGTATGCAGCGCCAGCCCCGATGCGCGCAGCCGCGCCGAGCCGCCGAGCTCGGGCAGGTCGACGATCGCCGCGCCTTC
>CBDUBX010000502.1:0-1630 GCA_965365495.1 uncultured Burkholderiales bacterium | reverse complement strand
CGCCGACCGGCACCTCGCCGACGAGCAGCGCGTTGCGCGCCTGGTCGAGCGCCAGCCGCATGCCGCGTTCGAGCGCCTCGGCGGGTTCGATCGCGGCGTCCATCGGCGGCGATTCTGCCGTGCGGGCATCCGACGCTGCGGGACGGCGGCCGCTCGCGGCGCGCGGCGGCGGCCAGCGACGCGAAATGGAAGGTCGACGCCAAGCCGGCGCGACCGCCAGGAAGACGAAAGAAGAAGATGGGATCGCGGCCACGCGCGCCGATCGCGGCGCGTGTGCGGTCGAATCGAACGGGCGCGCGGCGCCTGCCTTTTCTGGGCGGCGCACCTCGACGCGCGCGCCGTCAGCGCTTGGGCGGCGGCAGGTCGGTACAGTGGCCAAGCGCCGCCTCGGCGGCCATGCCGATGCTCTCGCCGAGCGTCGGGTGCGGGTGGATCGTCCTGCCGATGTCGACCGCGTCGGCGCCCATTTCGATCGCCAGCGCGACCTCGCCGATCATGTCGCCGGCGTGGGTGCCGACGATGCCGCCGCCGACGATGCGCCCGGTCTCGGCGTCGAACAGCAGCTTCGTGAAGCCTTCGTCGCGGCCGTTGGCGATCGCGCGCCCCGACGCGGTCCACGGGAACAGCCCCTTGGTCAGCTTGACGCCCCGCGACTTGGCGTCGTCTTCGGTGACGCCGACCCACGCGATCTCGGGGTCGGTGTAGGCCACGCTCGGCACGACGCGCGCGTCGAAGCGCGCATGGCCGTCGCCCGACGCGGCCTCGGCCGCGACGTGCGCTTCGTGCACCGCCTTGTGCGCGAGCATCGGCTGGCCGACGAGGTCGCCGATTGCATAGATGTGCGGCACGTTGGTACGCATCTGCTGGTCGACGGCGATGAAGCCGCGCTCGTCGACCTGCACACCCGCCTTGTCGGCGCCGATCCGGCCGCCGTTCGGCCTGCGGCCGACGGCCTGCAGCACGAGGTCGTAGGTCTGCGCGTCGGCGGGCGCGGCGTCGCCTTCGAAGCGCACCGCGATGCCGGCCGGCGTGACCTCGGCCGAAACGGTCTTCGTCTTCAACATCACCTTGTCGAAGCGCCTCGCGTTGACCTTCTGCCAGACCTTGACGAGGTCGCGGTCGGCACCGGGCATCAAGCCGTCGAGCATCTCGACGACGTCGACGCGCGCGCCGAGCGTCGAATACACCGTCGCCATCTCCAGACCGATGATCCCGCCGCCGACGACGAGCATGCGCTTGGGCCGCTGGCGCAACTCGAGCGCGCCGGTCGACGTGACGACGCGCGGGTCGTCGGGCAGGAACGGCAGCTTCACCGCCTCGGAGCCTGCGGCGATGATCGCGCTGGCAAAGCGGATCGTCTGCGACTTTCCATCGGCCCCTGCGACCGCCAGGTGGTGCGCGTCGACGAACGTGCCGCTGCCGCGCATCACCGTGACCTTGCGCATCTTGGCCATCGCCGCCAGCCCGCCGGTGAGCTTGCCGACGACCTTGTTCTTGTGCGCGAGCAGCTTGGCGAGGTCGACTTGGGGCTTGCCGAAGGTGACGCCGAGCGATTCGAAGTGGCTCACTTCGTCCATCACCGCGGCGACGTGCAGCAGCGCCTTGCTCGGGATGCAGCCGACGTTCAGGC
>CBDUBX010000501.1:0-1631 GCA_965365495.1 uncultured Burkholderiales bacterium | reverse complement strand
CGTCGGCCGACTACGTCGACACCGGCGAGTGGAGCAAGAAGTCGATCAAGGAGGCCAAACGCTACGCGAAGGTCAACGTCGCGGCGAGCAGCGCCGATAGCGGCTACACGACGATCCCGCCGCGCGCCGAATGGCGCCTCGACCCCGACGCGGCCTACGTGCACATCTGCAGCAACGAGACGATCGGCGGCGTCGAATACCCCGACGCGCCCGACGTCGGCGACGTGCCGCTCGTCGCCGACATGTCGAGCAACCTGCTGTCGCGCGCGTTCGACGTGTCGAAGTACGGCGCGATCTACGCCGGCGCGCAGAAGAACATCGGCCCGGCGGGGTTGACGATCGTCGTCGTGCGCGACGACCTGATCGGCCAGGCGCTGCCGGCCACACCGACCGCGTTCGACTACCGCATCGTCGCCGACAACGACAGCATGTACAACACGCCGCCGACCTACGCGATCTACATCGCCGGGCTGGTGTTCGAGTGGATCGATGCGCAGGGCGGGTTGGCGGCAATCGAGCGGCGCAACCGCGCCAAGGCCGCGCTGCTGTACGACTTCCTCGACACCACCGAGTTCTACCGCGCGCCGGTGGCGCGCGAGTACCGCAGCCTGATGAACGTGCCGTTCAAGCTGCACGACGAAGCGCTCGACGAGTCGTTCCTCAAGGGCGCCAAGGAGCGCGGCATGGTCCAGCTCAAAGGCCACCGCTCGGTCGGCGGCATGCGCGCGTCGATCTACAACGCGATGCCGGTCGAAGGCGTGCAGGCGCTCGTCGACTACCTGCGCGAGTTCGAGGCCCGCCATGGCTGACCAACGGCTCGGCGTCCGCGTCTACAACGCGATCGCCGCCGGCGGGCTGGCGCGGCTGCCGGCCGACCGCTACCGCGTCGGCAACGACGTCGCCGACCCGGTGGCGATCCTCGTGCGCAGCGCCGACCTGCACGCGGTCGAAATCCCGGCGTCGGTGCGCGCGATCGCCCGCGCCGGCGCCGGCACGAACAACGTGCCGGTGGCCGCGATGAGCGCGCGCGGCGTGCCGGTGTTCAACGCCCCGGGCGCGAACGCCAACGCTGTGAAGGAGCTGGTGATCGCCGGAATGCTGCTCGCCGCGCGGCGCATCGTGCCGGCGATCCATTTCGTCGAGCGGCTCGACCCGACGGTGGCCGACTTCGAGACCCGCGTCGAGGAAGGCAAGAAGGCCTATGCCGGGATCGAGCTCGCCGGGCGCACGCTCGGCGTTGTCGGTCTGGGCAAGATCGGCTGCCTCGTCGCCGAGGCGGCGATCGGCCTCGGGATGCGCGTCGTCGGCCACGACCCGGAGATCACCGTCGACGCCGCGTGGAGCCTGCCGTCGCAGGTGCGACGTGCGGCGAGCGTCGGCGAGCTGCTGCGCGCCAGCGAGTTCGTCACGCTGCACGTGCCGCTGGTCGACGCGACGCGCGGCCTCGTCGGCGAGCGCAACGTCGGCCTGATGCGCGAAGGCGCGGTGCTGCTCAACTTCTCGCGCGACGGCGTCGTCGACGCCGACGCGGTGGTGCGCGCGCTGGCCGCGCAGCGGATCGCAAACTACGTCTGCGACTTCCCCGGCCCGGCGCTGCACGGCCAGCCCGGCGTGATCGCGCTGCCGCACCT
>CBDUBX010000500.1:0-1635 GCA_965365495.1 uncultured Burkholderiales bacterium | reverse complement strand
CCGTTCTTCATCCTCGCCGGCGAGCTGATGAACGCCGGCGGCATCAGCCGGCGCATCATCGACATGGCGCAGGCCTGGGTGGGCCACAAGCGCGGCGGCCTGGGCTACGTGACGATCGCCGCCGCGCTGCTGATGGCCAGCATGAGCGGCTCGGCACTCGCCGACACCGCGGCGCTGGCGACGATCCTCTTGCCGATGATGCGGCTGCACGGCTACCCGATGACGACCTCGGGCGGGCTGATCGCGTCGGGCGGGATCATCGCGCCGATCATCCCGCCGAGCATGCCGTTCGTGATCTACGGCGTGACGACGAACACGTCGATCTCGTCGCTGTTCCTGTCGGGGATCGTGCCGGGTCTGATCATGGGTCTCGGCCTGGTCGTCACGTGGCGCTTCGTGATGCGCGGCATCGACCTGCCCGCCGGCGCGCCGGCGTCGACGCGCGAGCGGCTGGCCGCCACCGGCCGCGCCGGCTGGGCGCTGCTGATGCCGATCATCATCATCGGCGGCATGAAGAGCGGCGTGTTCACGCCGACCGAAGCCGCGGTCGTCGCCGCGGTCTACGCGCTCGTCGTCGCGATGTTCGTCCATCGCGAGATGCGCTTCGGCCAGCTGCGCGGCGTGCTCGAGCGCGCGGCCAAGACGACCGCGATCGTGATGTTCCTGTGCGCCGGCGCGCAGGTCGCGGCGTACATGATCACGCTGGCCGACCTGCCGAACGTGCTCACCGCGATGCTCGGCGGCCTGGTCGAGAGCCCGCGGCTGCTGATGGCGGTGATGATGCTGACGCTGATCGTCATCGGCACCGCGCTCGACCTGACGCCGAACATCCTGATCCTCGGCCCGGTGCTGCTGCCGATCGCCGTCAAGGCCGGCATCGACCCGGTGTACTTCGGTCTGATGTTCGTGCTCAACGGCTCGATCGGGCTGATCACGCCGCCGGTCGGCACGGTGCTCAACGTCGTCGCCGGCGTCGGCCGCCAGCCGATCCACAAGGTCGTCCAGGGCGTAGCGCCGTTCCTGTTGACCTACATCGCGATCCTCGCGGTGTTCGTCGTTTTCCCGCAGATCGTCACCGCGCCGCTGGCGTGGATGCGTTGAAGCCGTTCCCGTCCCCTTGCTGAGAACCCACCGGAGATCGACATGAAGATGAAACTCGTTCGTCGCACCCTGCTCGCCGCGGTCGCCGCCGGCGTCTGCGCGGCGCCGCTCGCGGCGCTGGCGCAGGACATCAAGCCGCGGCTGATCCGCTTCGGCTACGGCCTGGTCGAGAACTCGAACCAGGGCCGCGCGGTCAGGCTCTTCGCCGAAGAAGTCGAAAAGAACTCGGGCGGCAAGATGCGCGTGCGCGCGGTCGGCGCCGCGGCGCTCGGCTCGGACCTGCAGATGCAGCAGGCGCTGATCGGCGGCGCGCAGGAGATGATGGTCGGCTCGACGGCCACACTCGTCGGCATCGTCAAGGAAATGGCAATCTGGGACACGCCGTTCCTGTTCAACAACGCGCGCGAAGCCGACGCGATCCTCGACGGCGCGATCGGCCAGCGCGTGATGGCGGCGATGCCCGACAAAGGCCTCGTCGGCCTCGTCTACTGGGAGAACGGCTTTCGCAACCTGACCAACAGCAAGCGCCCGATC
>CBDUBX010000499.1:0-1664 GCA_965365495.1 uncultured Burkholderiales bacterium | reverse complement strand
GCGTAGCGACGCCGCCGAGCCGCAGGGGTCCGCGACCGCCGAGGCCGCATCGACATCGACCGGCCGCGGTCGCCGCCGCGGCCGCGGTCGCGGCCGGCGCGGCGACGGCGACGGCGACACCGCGCTCGACCTCGCCGGCGCCGAAGGCGGCGACGGCGGCGACTGGTCGTCGGGTGGTGATGGCGTCGTCGCCGCCGAGGCCGGCGTGACCCCGCCGCTGCCGTTCGCCGACGCACGTCCGTCGCCATCGGCGACGCCGGCGCAAGACCCGTCGGCGATGACGGCACTGTCGCCGTCTGGTCGGTTGGCGTCGTCGGCGACGCCGGCTTCGCCGTTGGCGGCGACCGCGCCGCGTCGCGCCGACGAAGCGCGGGCCGTCGATGCGCCATCCGCCGCGACCGCGAACGTGGCCGCGGCGACACCGCCAGCGCGCTTCGAGTTGCCCGACGACGAACTCGCGGCGCTGGCGCGCGCGGCAGGGCTCGAATGGGTGCAGTCGGACACGGCCAAGGTGGCGGCCGCGCAGGCCGACCTCGCCGCCGATGTGCAAGGCGCAGTCCGCGGCCGCGAGCCGCGGCGCTACGTCGTCGACGACGACGGTCCGCTCGTCCTCGTCGAAACCAAGATCGACTTGGCGACGCTCGAGCTGCCGTTCGATGCGCCGCGCACGTCGCCGCCGACCGGCGCCTGACCCCGGCGACATCGCAGCGCCGCGGCTGACCGTTCGCGGTCGGCCGCGGCGGCTTAGACCTGCGGTCGGCCGCAGCGGCTCAGTCCTGCGGTCCGCCGGGTCACGTCGGCCCGGGCCACGGCCGCACGCCGGCGCATGTCCTTCAACCGCCGCGAAGACGTCGCAGCGCGGTCGTCGGCGGCGGCGGCAGCATCTCCGCTGCCGCCATCACGCCAGCCGGTCGAGCGCCTGCAAGTACGCCGCGTCGTGCATCAGCGCGTCCCACGTCAGCGGCGGCGTCTGCGGCAGCAATGCCAGCCGGCGCCGTTCGCCATCCGCATCGGGTTGCCAGCGCCCGGTCGCGGCGGCTTCGTCGAGACCGGCGAGCAGCGCGTCGATCGGCGCGCCACGGTCGACGAGGCTCTGGTTGCACAGCAGCACGAGGTCGCAACCCGCCGCCAGCGCCAGCATCGCCGCCGCGGCGTCGCCGCCGGCGTCTGCGTCGCCGCGCGCCGTCGTGGCGTCGCGCGCGGCCCGCATCGACAGGTCGTCGCTGACGATCGCACCGGTGAAGCCGAGGCGGCGGCGCAGCACGTCGCCGAGCCAGCGCTCGGAGAACCCGGCGGGCAGCGCGTCGACGCGCGGATAGACGACGTGCGCCGGCATCACCGCGGCCAGCGTCGTCGCGAGCCACGCATACGGCCGGGCGTCGTCGGCGAGGATGTCGTTCAGCGTGCGGCGGTCGACCGGTAGCGCGACGTGGCTGTCGGCAGCGACGTAACCGTGGCCGGGAAAGTGCTTGCCGCAATGGGCCATCCCGGCCTTCAGCAGGCCGTGCATCACGCTTTTGGCGAGTAGCGCGACGACGCGCGGGTCGCGGTGGAACGCTCGGTCGCCGATCACCGCGCTCGTGCCGTGGTCGAGATCCAGCACCGGCGCGAAGCTCAGGTCGATGCCGCAGGCGCGCAGCTCGGCGCCGAGCACGTAGCCGACC
>CBDUBX010000498.1:0-1665 GCA_965365495.1 uncultured Burkholderiales bacterium | reverse complement strand
CCTGCGCGACCGACCCGTCGAGCACGCTCTTCAGCGCCTTGTAGCCGGGCTCGCCCTCGTCGAAGCTGAGGTCGTCGCAGAACACGACGAAGCGCTCGGGGCGGCCGGCGACGAGGTCGACCAGGTCGGGCAGGTCGACGAGGTCGGTCTTGTCGACCTCGATCAGCCGCAGCCCCTGCGGCGCGAATTCGTTCAGGCAGGCTTTGATCAGCGAACTCTTGCCGGTGCCGCGCGCGCCGGTCAGCAGCACGTTGTTCGCGCCGCGGCCGGCGACGAACTGCGCGGTGTTGCGCACGATGCGTTCCTTCTGCGGCTCGACTTCGCGCAGGTCGGCGAGGCGGATCGTCGCGACGTGGCGCACCGGCTCGATCGCCGCGCCGCCGAGTACGCCGCTGCGCCGCCGCCAGCGGAACGCGACCGAAGCGCCCCAGTCCGGCGGCGCGGTCGGCCGCGGCACGATCGCCTCTAGCCGCGCGAGCAACGCGTCGGCGCGGGCCAGCAGCGTCTCGGTCGCGGCGGTCATCGCGGCGAGTGTAGGCGGCGCACGACGTCGTCGGCGACAACGAAGACGTGGTCGTCGGCGCCGCGCGCAACGACGTGCAGCCCGGTGAATGCGCCGAACGCCGGCAGCACCGCGCAGCGCGGGCCGAAGTGGAAGCACGGCAGCCGCAGCCATCCCGGCCCGGCGCCGCCGACGACCGCCGCCGGGTGCAGGTGGCCGGCGACGACGTAGCCATCGGCGTGTGGTCGCGGGTGGTGCGCGAGGAGCAGCCCCGGCGCGCCGTCGAGCGCATACGGCTCGTCGACACAGTGCACGCGCCACGCCGGCGGCGGGTCGCCGGCACGGTCGTCGTGGTTGCCGCGCACCAGCGTCAGCGTCAGCGACGCGTGCCGCTCGCGCCACGCGGCGACGGCGTCGAGCGTCGCCGCGCGGCGGCCGTGCGCCGAGTGCAGCAGGTCGCCGAGGAAGACGACGCGCGCCGCGCCGGTGCGCTCGATCGCCGCGGTCAACCGCGCCAGCGTCGCGCCGGTCGTCGCTTCGGGCACCGGCACGCCGAGCCGGCGGAACGCCGCGGCCTTGCCGAGGTGGGCGTCGGCGACGAGCAGCGTCGACAACGCCGGCACGAACGCCGCGCGTTCGGGCAGCAGCTGCAGCCGGACGCCGCCGGCCTCGACATCGACGACGCCCACGCTCGTCAGCCGGGCAGGCGCAGCAACGCGGTGTCGAGGTGCTCGGTGGGCAGGCGCTTGAACCCCGACCGCGCGTAGCGGTGCAGCCGGCCGACGACGAGCGCCGTCGTCGCCGACGCCAGCACCTGCGCGTCGACGGTCGGCGTCGCCGACCCGGCCGCTTCGGCCGCGGCGCGCAGGCTCTGGCGCAGCTGCGACTCGACGCGGTCGAAGAACTGGTTCATCCGTGCGATCAGCCGTTCGTGCTCGAACACCAGCGCGTCGCCGACCATCACGCGCGTCATCCCCGGGTTGCGCTCGCCGAACTGCAGCAGCACCGCGGCGATCTTGCGCGCCTGCTGCACCGCGTCGGCCTCGCGTTCGAGCACCTGGTTCACGAGGGTGAAGACGCTGGTCTCGATGAACTCGAGCAGGCCTTCGAACATCTGCGCCTTGCTCGCGAAGTGGCGGTACAGCGCCGCCTCGCTGACCGCC
>CBDUBX010000497.1:0-1671 GCA_965365495.1 uncultured Burkholderiales bacterium | reverse complement strand
GAGCTGGCCTACAAGGGCCAGGGACGGCTGATCTTCGCCGGATCGGCGGGGTTCGACTCGAACTCGCACCTCATCTGGATCATCCACGCGGCCAACGACACCGGCTATCGCTGACCCGCCTCGACACGGCGAGCCTTCCCGCGCGCTGCCGCTGCCGCGCCTGGCGCAGCGCCTGCCAGCCGATCACGCCGCGAGCCGGTGCTCGTAGTACGGCCGGTCGTGGTCGTCGAGGATGGCCTGCATCGCGCGCAGGTCGCCGCCGGGCTGCAGCCACGCATTGACGTGCTCGGGCCGGATCGGCACGACGCAGCGGTCGTGGCCGGCGGCGGCCACTTCCGGCGGTGGATCGTCGGTGATCGCTGCGAACGACCACAGGTCGGCTTCGCCCGGCGCGCTCCAGCGCGAATACAAGCACGCGACGAGCATTTCGCGCCGCGGCTGCGGACGGAACTCGAGCACGACGTTGCCGTCGCCGCGGTCGACGTTCTCGAAGAACGCGTCGATCACGAGCACGCCGTGCGTGCAGCCGAACAGGTCCCTCCAGAACGGGCCGCCCAGATTGTCGCGGCGCGCGTTGTAGGTGCCGGGGAATCTGGCGTCGCAGGCCGCCGGTCGTCCTGGCGGACGGCACTGGTAGCGCATCGGCTTGACGACGCGCCGCCCGCCGTCCCACACGATCACCGGAGCGTAGTGCCCCGGGAAGATGCGCTGCTCGTCGACGGTCAGCGCGTCGGTGTGCAGCGACGCGCGCCGTGAAAGCAAAGCGGCGATCTTGTCGCCGGCGATGCGGCGGCTCTCGGCCGCGGCTTTCGTCGGCCGGCTTTGCAGCGCGCGCTCGGCGTCGCCGAGCCGCTTGCGCTGCTTGAACAGCTCCTGCTCGACGCGCATCGTCTCGGCGCGGCGGTGCTCGTCGATGAGCGCCGCGATCGCGCGCTCGGCGTCGCTCGCCGGCGCCGCGGTGAACGCCACTTCCAGTGCCTTCGGCACCTTGGGTTTGCTCGCATCGCGCGCGCGGCGGAAGAACAGGTCGTGAAAGTCCGCGAGCGAGATGTCCGCACCGTACTGCCGGCGGTAGCGGACCCAGTCGGCCTTGATCTGCGCGCTGTAGCACATGCGGTGACTCTAGCGCCGCGACGGCGACGAACCTGGCGCGAACGCGACGCAGCCGTCAGGCCATGGCGGTGGATCGCGCACGGAGCGAGCCGAGGCGGTGCCGCGCCGCCGCCGAGCCGACGCGGCGACTGCCTTGTCCCCCGCCCGGCTGGTTGGCGGCTCGGTCCGGGCGGCTCCGAAACCTGCAGGAACGCTCGCGATGTGGCGGAGGGAGCGGGATTCGAACCCGCGGAGGGCTGTTCACCCTCACACGCTTTCCAGGCGTGCGACTTAAACCGCTCATCCATCCCTCCGCGGGGCGCGGCGATTCTACCGAGCGCGTCTTACGCGACCCGCGCGCAGCGCGTCACGCTGCGACCGACGACGATCGCGCGGGCCGCACGCGCCGCGCTGCCCGTCACCGCGGCGCGAAGCTGTCGACCGCGTGCTTCAGCAGCCACTGGACCGGGATCGATTCGAGCGCCTCGGCCGCGGTGGCCCGCAGCACCACCTGCGGCGCGCAACCGGCCTCGTAGGCCTCGCGCCAGCGCAGCGCGCAGACGCACCAGCGGTCGCCGG
>CBDUBX010000496.1:0-1672 GCA_965365495.1 uncultured Burkholderiales bacterium | reverse complement strand
GCCTCCTTGATCGACTTCTTGCTCCACTCGCCGGTGTCGACGTAGTCGGCCGACGTGCGGCCGCGCAGCAGGTTCATCGGCACGATCGCGTTCTCGGCGATCGCCCCGCCCTGCATGAACAGCACCTTGTAGTTCGCCGGCACCGCCAGCAGCGCGCGGAAACGCGCTTCGGCATCGGCGGCGATCGACATGAACTCCTTGCCGCGGTGGCTCATCTCCATCACGCCCATGCCGCTGCCGTGCCAGTCGAGCATTTCGGCGGCGGCGCGCTGCAGCACCGCCTCGGGCAGCGCGGCCGGGCCGGCGCTGAAGTTGTAGACACGCGTCATCGCAAGGCTCCGGTGGCAGTCGGCTCGACCCGGCGCGGTCGGCGCCGTTCGACGGCGAGGATACCGGCGCTTTGTCGCACGCCGCGGCTTGCCGTCGGTCAAGGACGCGACCGCTGTGAATGCCTACAGTGCGCGGCGCGATCGCTTCGCGGTCGCAAACCCCGGTCGCAGGGCGTCGTCGCGCCCCCCCTTATCCTCGCTGTCCCAACGCGCTTCGGCCCCGCCTGCGGGCCGGGCCCATCGCCGCCCCCATGTCCACGATCCCCGCCGACACCTCTCGCACCGCCGCCCCGAAGGCTCTTGCCTCCGCCGCCTCGCAGCCACCGCCGCAGGCGATCAGCGCCGAAGTCCTGGCCGAGAAGTACGCCAAGGGCGACGAGCGGACCGCCCTCGACGTCCACCGCCGCGTCGCGCGCGCGCTCGCCGAGGTCGAGGCGCCCGACCGGCGCGCGGCGTGGGAAGCGCGCTTCGTCGAGGCGCTCGAAGCGGGTTTCGTCCCGGCCGGGCGGATCCAGTCGGCCGCCGGCACCGCGCTGTCGGCGACGCTGATCAACTGCTTCGTCCAGCCGGTGGGCGACAGCATCGCCAGCCTCGAGGACGGCCACCCCGGCATCTATACCGCGCTGTCGGAGGCCGCCGAGACGATGCGCCGCGGCGGCGGCGTCGGCTACGACTTCAGCCGCATCCGGCCGCGCGGCGCGTGGGTCGGCTCGACGCAGAGCAACGCCAGCGGCCCGGTGAGCTACATGCGCGTCTTCGACCGCTCGTGCGAGACGGTCGAGTCGGCCGGCGCGCGGCGCGGCGCGCAGATGGGCGTGCTGCGCTGCGACCACCCCGACGTCGAGGAGTTCATCCACGCCAAGGACAACGGCGACCTGAAGAACTTCAACGTCTCGGTCGGCGTGACCGACGCGTTCATGCAGGCGGTCGAAGCCGACGCCAGCGTCGACCTCGTGCACCGCGCCGAGCCCGGCGCCGCGCACAAGGCCGCCGGCGCCTACGAACGCGCGCTGCCCGACGGCAGCACCGAATGGGTCTACCGCACGCTGCCGGCCCGCGCGCTGTGGGACCAGATCATGCTGTCGACCTACGACCACGCCGAGCCCGGCGTGCTGTTCCTCGACGCGATCAACCGCGACAACAACCTCGCGTACTGCGAAACGATCGCCAGCACCAACCCGTGCGCCGAGCAGCCGCTGCCGCCGTACGGCTGCTGCTGCCTCGGGTCGATCGACCTGACGCGCTTCGTGCGCCAGCCGTTCGCTGCCGACGCGCGTTTCGACGAAGCGGCCTTCGTCAAGGTCGCGCAGGTCGCGGTGCGGATGCTCGACAACGTGCTCGAC
>CBDUBX010000495.1:0-1674 GCA_965365495.1 uncultured Burkholderiales bacterium | reverse complement strand
GTTCGTCTCGCACCTGATCGAGCTGCGCGACCGCCTGGTCCGCGCGGTGATCGCGGTCGCAGTCGCGTTCGCGGTGCTGGCGATCTGGCCCGGCCCGTCTGGGATGTACGACCTGCTCGCCGCGCCGCTCGTCGCCAACCTGCCGAAGGGCGCGACGCTGATCGCGACGAACGTGATCTCGCCGGTACTGGTGCCGCTGAAGATCACGCTGATGGCGGCGTTCGTCCTCGCGCTGCCGGTGGTGCTGTACCAGCTGTGGGCGTTCGTCGCGCCGGGGCTGTACTCGCACGAGAAGAAGCTCGTGCTGCCGCTGGTGGTGTCGAGCACGCTGCTGTTCGTGCTCGGCGTCGCGTTCTGCTACTTCCTCGTGATCCCGGGGATGAGCCGGTTCATCCAGGCGTTCGCGCCCGAGAGCATCACCGCCGCGCCGGACATCGAGCAGTACTTCGGCTTCGTGCTGACGCTGTTCCTCGTGTTCGGCATCGCGTTCGAGGTGCCGATCGCCGTCGTCGTGCTGGCGAGGATGGGTGTCGTGTCGATCGAGCAGCTGCGCAAGTCGCGCGGCTACTTCATCGTCGGCGCGTTCATCGTCGCCGCGGTCGTGACGCCGCCCGACGTGATCTCGCAGCTGGCGCTGGCGATCCCGATGGTGCTGCTCTACGAGATCGGCATCGTCGCGGCGCAGATGGTCGTCAAGGGCACGCGCGCACCGGAGTCCGACGCCGCACCGGGCGACAAGCCGGCGCGTTGACGGCGACGCCGCGCCTCGACCGCCTACCGCACCCAGGTGTTGAGCTGGATGATCGGCAGCAGCACCGCGAGCATGATGACGACGACGACCGCGCCCATGCCGACGATCAGCAGCGGCTCGAGCACCGTCGCCGCGGCCAGCGCGCGGCGCTGAACTTCGGCCGATAGCTGCTGCGCCGCGCGGTCGAGCATCCGCGGCAGCTGGCCGGTCTGCTCGCCGAGGCGCGCGAACATCGCGAGCAGCCCGGGAAAGCGCTTCTTCGCCGCCAGCGCCGACGCGAGCGGCGCGCCTTCGCGCACCTGCACCAGCGCGTCGAGCGCGTCGCTGCGCATGGCGCGGTTGGAGAGCGTCTCGGCCGCGGCCTGCAGCGCTTTCAGGATCGGCACGCCGGCGCCGGCAAGCAGCGCCAGCGTGCCGCCGAACCGCGCCGCGTTGTACTGCCGCGCCAGCCGGCCGACGAGCGGCAGGCGCAGCAACGCCGCGTCGCTGCGTTCACGAAACGCCGCGCCGCGGCGCGCGGCGACGAACAGCGCCAGCGCCCCCGAGGCGACCAGCGCCGCCGCCCAGCCCCAGTCGCGGACAAAGGCGCTGACCTGCAGCATCGCCGTCGTCAGCAGCGGCAGCGCGCGCTTGGAGCTCGCGAAGACGGTCGCGATCTGCGGCACGACCCACGTCACGAGGATCGTCACGATGACCAGCGCGACGACCGAGACGATCGCCGGGTACAGCATCGCGCCGACGACCTTGGTGCGCAGCGCCTGCTGCTCCTGCAGGTCGTCGGCCAGGCGTTCGAGCACCGCGCCGAGCGCGCCGCTCTGCTCGCCGGCGGCGACGACGGCGCGGTAGACATCGTCGAACTCGCGCGGCGCGGTGGCCAGCGCGCGCGCGAACGAGCTGCCGGCGTTGACCTCGCTCTTCAGGTG
>CBDUBX010000494.1:0-1682 GCA_965365495.1 uncultured Burkholderiales bacterium | reverse complement strand
GGTCCGCGCGTCCACGGCCTGGTGTCGATGGGCGACATGACCAACCACCTGATCAGTTACGGCGAAGGCCGCTTCGAAGCCGCGGTGCGCGGCGAGATGCCGCCCGGCGCCGCCCCCGACCCTGCCACCGCCCGCGGCCCGGCCGCGGCCGACGAGAAATGACGATGGACGCACTCCTCTCCCCCGGCCGGCGCCGCGCCGTCGCCGCTCTGGCCGCCGTCGGCCCGGTCGGTGCGGTCGCGGGCTACGCCGCGTTCGCGCGCCGCGACGAAGCGGTCGCGGCGCGCACCGATTCGCGCTTCGCCGGCCTCAGCATGGGCACCGGCTACGTCGTGAAGATCGGCGGCGAACCGCTGGCGGCAGCGCGGCTCGAATCGCTGCACGCCGACGTGCTCGACGCGCTGCACAGCGTCGACCGGTCGATGTCGCTGTACCGCGACGACTCGGAGCTGTCGCGGTTGAACCGCACGCCGGCGGCGCAGCCGGTGGCGTTGTCGCGCGGGTTGGTCGACGTGCTCGCCACGGCGCAATCGGTGGCCGCGGCCACCGGCGGCGCGTTCGACGCGTCGGTCGCGCCGCTCGTGCGCGCGTGGGGCTTCGGCGCCGGCATCGCGCCGGGGGTGCCCGACGCCGAACTCGTCCGCGCCGGCCGCATGGCGCTCGGCCGCGACGGCCTGCGATTCGACGCCGACGGCCGCACGGCGTTCAAGGCCGACGACGCGCTGCAGTTCGACCTCAACGGCATCGCCAAGGGCTACGCCGTCGACCGCGCGGCGCTGGCGCTCGAGGCGCGCGGCGTCGAGCACTACATGGTCGAGGTCGGTGGCGAGGTCCGCACCCGCGGCGTCAACGCCGCCGGCCGCGCATGGCGCATCGGCATCGAGCAGCCCGACGCGATGCCGCGGCGCGCGCGCGTCGTCGTGCCGCTGTCGGGCCGCGCGCTCGCGACGTCGGGCGACTACCGCGTGTTCTTCGAGGACCGCGGCCGGCGCTACGGCCACATCATCGACCCGGCCAGCGGCGCGCCGGCGCACGGGCTGGCTTCGGTCAGCGTCGTCGCCGACGACTGCATGCGCGCCGACGCGCTGGCCACCGGCCTGTTCGTCGCCGGACTGCCGCGCGCGCTGGCGCTGGCCGACGCGCAAGGCATCGCCGCGCATTTCGTCGAGCGCCGCGCCGACGGGCGACTCGTCGACCACGCGAGCGCGGCGTTCGCGGCGCTGCACTCGGCGTCGGCCTGAGGGCCACCGCGATGTCGACCTTCGCCGTCGTCTTCACGCTCGTGCTGCTGCTGCTCGGCGCCGGCGTCGCGGCGATGGCCATCGGCGTGATGTTCAAGCGGCCGTGCCTGCGCGGATCGTGCGGCGGCCCGGCGATCCACACCGCCGACGGCGAGAAGATCAGCTGCGCGACCTGCCCGAACCGCCACCGGCACGCGCTCGACGAAGGGCGCTGACCGGGCGCCGACTCACGGCCCGGCGCAAGACGGCGATGTCGCGCCAACGCCGGGCGCGGCCGATGCGGCCCGGCTACAACCCCGGCCCGTCGAGCACCTGCTGCAGCCCCACCGGGTCGGTGACGCGGATCTGCCGGTGGCGCACGAACAGCAGCCCGTTGGCCTGGAACTTCGAGAACGTGCGGCTCACCGTCTCGAGCTTCAGCCCGAGGTAGCTGCCGATCTC
>CBDUBX010000493.1:0-1695 GCA_965365495.1 uncultured Burkholderiales bacterium | reverse complement strand
TAGGTCAGCGTCGAGTAGCCGGTGCCGAAGTCGTCGAGCGCGAAGCGCACGCCGATGTCGCGGCAGCGCGCGAGCAGCGCCGACGTCGCGTCGATGTCGGCGTGCGCCGCCGTTTCGAGCATCTCGACTTCGAGGTGTGCGGCCAGCGGCGCGTCGTGTCGCGCCAGCAGCTCGACGAGGCGGTCGGCGAAGTCGCCTTGCTGCAGGTGCTGCGCCGAGACGTTGACCGCCACCGTCAGGTCCAGGCCGCTGCGCCGCCATTGCGCAAGGTGGTCGAGCGCCTGCGCGATCACCCAGTCGCCGATGCGCGAAGCGAGCGGCGTGCCTTCGATCACCGGCAGGAACTGCAGCGGCGCGATCAGCCCTTCTTCGGGGTGCTCCCAGCGCAGTAGCGCTTCGAGGCCGAGGACGCGCGCCTCGCGCATGTCGACCTTGGGCTGGTAGTGCAGCACGAGCTCGTGGCGGTCGAAGGCCTGCTCGATGCGGCCGATCGCGACCACGCGGGCCTCGGCGCGGCGGCGGTGCTCGGGGTCGAAGAACGCGACGCCGTTGCGCCCCTGCTGCTTGGCGTCGTACATCGCGTGGTCGGCGTGGCGCAGCAGCGTGTCGGCGTCGCTGCGGTCGAGCGGGTAGATCGTCACGCCGATGCTCGCGGTGACGCGCAACGGCTCCTGCGCCGGCCCGACGAGGTAGGGCTGGCCGACGACGCGCAGCACGCGTTCGAGCGCGAGCCGCGCCTGCTCGACAGACGCCGCGCGCAGCAGCAGCACGAACTCGTCGCCGCCGAGGCGCGCGGCGACGTCCTCCCAGCGCCGGCGCCGGCGCAACGCGCTGCGCAAGCGGCCGGCCAGTTCGGCGAGCAGCGCGTCGCCGGCGGCGTGGCCCCAGCGGTCGTTGACCGGCTTGAAGTGGTCGAGGTCGAGGTAGCCGACGACGAGCAGCGAGCCGTCGCGTTCGCTGGCGTCCATCGCACCCTGCATCAGCGTTGCCAAGCGCGCGCGGTTCGGCAGCTGCGTCAGCTCGTCGTAATGTGCCTGGCGCTCCAGACGCTCGCGCTGGCGTTGCTGCTCGGTGATGTCGGAGACGACGACGACGTGCCAGCGCTCGTCGGCGCCTTCACCCGGCACCGCCGACACCGTCACCGACAGCGTCAGCTGCGCGCCGTCGCGTTTGCGCTCGTGCAGCACACCGCGCCAGCGGCCGTCGTCGCGCAACGCAGTCCACATCGCGGCGCGCTCCTCGCGCGCGACCGCGTCGTCGGGCGTCGGGCGCAGCAGCCGTGGCACGCGGCCGACGACGTCGTCGCGCGCGTCGCCGGTGATCTCGAGGTAGGCCGGGTTGACGTCGAGTGCGCGCAGCTCGCCGTCGGCGATCAGCAGCCCTTCGTGCAGGTGGCGCAGCAACCCTGCCGACATGCGCTGCGCCTCGACCGCCGTGTGCCGCTGTTGCGTGTCGGTGAGCGTGGCCAGCAGCCGCAGCGGCCGGCCATCGGCCGCGCGTTCGACCGCCATCACCGTCGCTTCGTGCCAGCGCCAGCCGCCGGCGCCGTCGGGCAGGCGAATTTCGAGCTGGCGGCGCCCGTCGCGACCGTCGGCGATGGCGTCGATCGCGTCGGTCAGCCGGGGTCGGTCGGACGTGTGGACGCGCGCGATCCAGTCGGCCGGCGACCATGCGCCGCTCTCGTGGCCGGTCAAC
>CBDUBX010000492.1:0-1697 GCA_965365495.1 uncultured Burkholderiales bacterium | reverse complement strand
CGCTGGCCGGATGAGCGACCCGCCGCGCCGCCGATCGCGACCGCCGGCGGCGGCCGCGCGCGGTGCCGCCGCCGCGCCGACCGCGCTGCCGGCGCTCGAACGCTACCGCGCGATGCGCGACTTCGGCGTCACCGCCGAGCCGGCCGGCGACGACGCACCGGTGGCCGGCGCGGCGCTGTCGTTCGTGATCCAGAAGCACGATGCGAGTCGCTTGCACTACGACTTCCGCCTCGAACTCGACGGCGTGCTGAAGTCGTGGGCGGTACCGAAGGGGCCGAGCCTCGACCCGGCCGACAAGCGGATGGCGATCCAGACCGAAGACCACCCGCTGGCCTACGCGACGTTCGAAGGGACGATTCCGAAGGGCCAGTACGGCGCCGGCGACGTGATCGTCTGGGACCGCGGCACGTGGCAGCCGATCGGCGACCCGCACGCCGGCATCGCGCAGGGCAAGCTCGTGTTCGCGCTGCACGGCCACAAGCTCGCCGGCGCATGGGAGCTGATCAAGATCGGCAAGGGCGGCGAACGCCAGCCGCCGTGGCTGTTGTTCAAGAAGCGCGACGCGCACGCGCGGCCGAAGGCCGACTACGACGTCGTCAGCGCCGCGCCCGACAGCGTGCTCGCGCTGCCGCCGCCCAAGGCCGCGACGGCGACGTCCACCCGCGCCGCGACCGCCACGGCTGCGCCACCGTCCGCCGCGGTCCCGGTCGACATCGCCGCGGTCGGTCGTCTGCCCGGCGCGAAGAAGGCGCGCCTGCCCGACGTGCTGACGCCGCAGCTGGCGACGCTGGCCGCGGCGCCGCCGACCGGCGGCGACTGGTTCAGCGAAGTCAAGTTCGACGGCTATCGCCTCCTCGCGCGCGTCGACCGCGGCGACGTGCGGCTCTACACGCGCAACGGCCACGACTGGTCGGCCAAGATGCCGCAGCTCGTGCAGGCCGTCGCCGCGCTGCGCGGCGTCGAATCGGGTTGGCTCGACGGCGAGATCGTCGTCCCCGGCGCCGGCGGCGCGCCCGACTTCAACGCGCTGCAGAAGGCCTTCGACGGCCAGCTCAGCGGCGCCGGCAGCGGCATCGTCTACTACCTGTTCGACGCGCCGTGGCTCAACGGCCACGACCTGCGCGGCGTCGCGCTGGCGCAGCGCCGCGCGGTGCTGAAGTCGCTGCTCGACACTGCCGGCGACGTCGAGCCGCTGCGCTACAGCGACGGCTTCGACGCCGACCCGCGAACGCTGCTCGAATCGGCGTGCCGCATGGGGCTCGAAGGGCTGATCGTCAAGCGCGCCGACGCGCCGTACGTCGGCCGGCGCAGCGAGACCTGGCTGAAGCTGAAGTGCAAGCGGCGCCAGGAATTCGTCGTCGCCGGCTACACCGACCGCTCCGACGGCAGCCCGCAGGTCGGCAGCCTGCTGCTCGGCGTCTACGACGACGCCGGCGCGCTGGTGTCGGTCGGCAGCGTCGGCACCGGCTGGAACGCCGACGAAGCGCGGGCGCTGAAGAAGCAGCTCGCCAAACTGCACGTCGACGCGCCGCCGTTCGCCGCCGGCGCCGGCAAGCCCGGGCGCTGGTCGCGCCGCGGCGCCGGCAGCGAGCGCTGGCTGCGGCCGACCGTCGTCGCCGAGGTCGAGTTCGCCGAATGGACGCCCGACGGCCAGATCCGCCACGCGTCGTTCGTCGCGCTGCGCGACGACAAGCCGG
>CBDUBX010000491.1:0-1703 GCA_965365495.1 uncultured Burkholderiales bacterium | reverse complement strand
GGCGTCGAGCATGCCGGCGCCGCACAGCGCGGTCGTGCAATAGCACTGCAGCTGCGTCACGCCGGATTGCGGCGCGCGGCAGGCCTCGACTGGCGTCGCGTCGTCGGGGCCGTTGTCGGCGCCGGTCGTCGGGAACGGTCGCGCGGTCGCCCGCAACGCCGCGGTGAGCTGCGCCGGCGTCAGCGCCGGTTGCTGCGACACCATGAGCGCGGCGACGCCGGCGACCAGCGGCGCAGCGAAGCTCGTGCCGACGGTGGGGTCGAACGCGTCGCTCCAGCTGGGGGCCACCGGTCCCTGCGCGCCGCTGTCTTCGGCGACGACGATCGGGTACAGGCACGGCGTGCCGGCGGCGGTGTTGACGCAGTTGCCGCCCGGCGCGGCGATGTCGATCTGCGGGCCGAGGTCGGAGAAGCCGACCTTCGACCCGGCGTGGCGCAGCGCGACGACGGCAACGACGCCGTCGCAGCTGGCCGGCGACCCGACCGGCCCGCCGGCGGTGTTGCCCGCGGCGGCGACGACGGTGACGCCGACCGCGGCGACCGCGTCGAACGCGCTCTGGTACGCGGCGCTGCACGCGTCGATGCTGCCGAGGCTGAGGTTGACGATCCGGGCCGGCGTCGGGTTGGCCGGCACGCCGGGCACGGTCAGCCCGGCGGCCCAGCGGATCGCCGCCAGGATGTCGGCGTCGTTGCCGTAGCACTTGCCGAGCACGCGCAGCGGCAGCACTCGCACCCCGGGCGCGGCGCCGGCCATGCCGATGCCGTTGTCGGCGCGCGCCGCGACGAGACTCGCCGTCGCGGTGCCGTGCCAGCTGCTCGACGCAACGTCGCAGCTCGAAAACTTCGGGTCGCTGCGGTCGGCGGCGCTGACCCAATCGCCGGGGTCCGACGGGTCGGCGTCCCGGCCGTTGCCGTCGTTGGCGACGACCGGGTCGGCAACGAAGTCGTAGCCGGGCAGCAGCGCGCCGCCGTCGGCGGCGCGGCCGAGGTCGGGGTGCTCGAATCGCACGCCGGTGTCGAGCACCGCGACGACGACCGCCGGGCTGCCGCGCGTGCGGTCCCACGCCGGTTCGATGTCGATCGCGCTCCGCACCGCGGCGGTCGGCGCGCGCAGGTACCACTGGCCCGAGACCGGACCGCCGGTCTGCGACGCGACATCGACCGGTGGGCCGCTCGCATACAGCGGGTCGTTCGGCGCGGCGACGATGCGCTTGCGGCCGTTCGGCACCGCCCACTCGACCTCGGGGTCGGCGGCCAGCTCGCGCGCCAGCACGGCGGCATCGACGCCGTCGGCGGCGACGACCTGCGTGCGCTCGCCGACCGCGGCGCCGGCGCGCAGCGCGCGCTTGGCGCGCGCGCCGAGCGCGGCGGCGCGGCTGTCGAGCACCGCGCGCAGCGCCGTCGTCGGCGTCGCCGCCGCCAGCGCCGCCTTGCGCGCGGTCGGCGCGTCGGCGCGGAACTGGACGATGACTTCGCCGGCCGACGCCGGCAACGCGCTCAGGGCCGTCAGCAGCGCGCCGGCCGCGACCGCTCGGGCGGCGCGCCGCCAACCGCAGCGCGGCGTCATCCGGCGGCGGCCGGGCAGGCCGTCGGCAAGCGGAGCAAGCGCCGGTCGGTCAACGCGCGACGACCTGCACCATTTCGAGCACCTTGTTCGAGTAGCCCCACTCGTTGTCGTACCACGCGACGACCTTGACGAAGGTC
>CBDUBX010000490.1:0-1703 GCA_965365495.1 uncultured Burkholderiales bacterium | reverse complement strand
TCGGCCTGTTCGCCGGCACCGGCGTCGGCAAGAGCGTGCTGCTCGGGATGATGGCGCGCTACACCCGCGCCGACGTCATCGTCGTCGGCCTGATCGGCGAGCGCGGTCGCGAGGTCAAGGAATTCGTCGAGGACATCCTCGAAGCCGAGGGGCGCGCGCGCAGCGTCGTCGTCGCCGCGCCGGCCGACGCGCCGCCGCTGGTGCGGATGCAGGGTGCCGGCTACGCGACGGCGATCGCCGAGCACTACCGCGACCGCGGCCTGCACGTGCTGCTGCTGATGGACAGCCTGACCCGCTACGCGATGGCGCAGCGCGAGATCGCGCTGGCGATCGGCGAGCCGCCGGCGACCAAGGGCTACCCGCCGAGCGTGTTCGCCAAGCTGCCGCAGCTGGTCGAGCGCAGCGGCAACGGCCTCGCCGGCGTCGGCAGCATCACCGCGTTCTACACCGTGCTGTCCGAAGGCGACGACCCGCAGGACCCGATCGCCGACGCCGCGCGCGGCATCCTCGACGGCCACATCGTGCTGTCGCGCGAGCTCGCCGAAGGCGGCCACTTCCCGGCGATCGACGTCGAGCGCTCGGTGTCGCGCGTGATGCCGGCGTGCACGACGCGCGACCACCAGACCGCGGCGCGCCGCATGCGCCAGCTGCTGGCCAAGGTGAACAAGGCGCGCGACCTGATCCAGCTCGGCGCCTACCAGCCGGGCCACGACGCCGAACTCGACATTGCCGTGCAGCTGCAGCCGCAGATGAACGCGCTGCTGCGCCAGGACATGCACGAGTCGGCGGCGCTCGAGATGAGCCGCGCGCAGCTGTGCCATCTGATGCAACCGACGTAGATGAACGCGCGATCCGACGTTGTCGCCACCGTGCGCCCCTTGCGAAAGGTCGTTCGATGAACACCGCCCTGCAGTCCCTGCTCGCCCACGCCGAGCGCGAACGCGACGCCGCACAGGCGGCGCTGGCCGAAGCCGAGGGCGTCGTCGACGCGCTCGCCCGCCAAGCCGAGCAGCTCGCCGATTACCGCGCCGATTACGACTCGCGCCACCCGGCGCGCGGCGGCCGCAGCGCGCCGATCGAGGTGCTGCGCTGCCACCTGTCGTTCATGCAGCGGCTCGAGCAGGCGCAGGCGCAGCAGCAGGGCCAGCTCGACGCGGCGCGGCTGCGCGCGACGCAGCGCCGCGCGACGCTGCTGGCGCGGCAGACGCGCGTCGCCGCGGTGAAGAAGTTGATGGAGCGCCGCGATGGCGAGGTCCAGCGCCACGCGCAGCGTGCCGAGCAGCGTCGCCACGACGAGATCGCGCAGCAGCGCGCGTGGCACTCGCCCGTCGTCCTGGCTTGACGGCGGCCGTAGACCCGCGCCGGTGACACCGAACGGCACCGCTCGCGCGCCACCCTGATTCGCCCTCGCGTCGACTGCGCCGGCCCGCACCGCCCGCCCCGATCCCACCGAACGCCCCTGTACGCGCGAGGCCTCGATGACCGCACCCGTCCTGCCGTCCCTGATCGCTCCCCCGGTCGCCGCCGCGGCGTCGCCGCGCAACGGGGCGCGATCGCCGGCCGAGCCCGGCGACGGCGGCGCGCCGTTCGCCCGGATGCTGCACGACGCCGCGCCGCCGCGCGCGGCCGCGGCCGCAGCGACGCCGCCGCGTTCCGGCAGCGGCCAGTCCGACGACGTCGCACGCCCCGGCCGCGCCGCAGTG
>CBDUBX010000489.1:0-1717 GCA_965365495.1 uncultured Burkholderiales bacterium | reverse complement strand
ACGCCAGCGTGTTGCGCAGCCGCAGCACGAGTTCGCTGGCGTCGACCGGCTTGGCCAGGAAGTCGGTCGCGCCGAGCTGCAGCGCGCGCAGCTTCGACGGCGCGCCGGTCGACGCGGTGAGGACGATCACCGGCGTGTAGCGCAGCTCGTCGTCGGCGCGCAGCGCTTCGAGGATGTCGAAGCCCGACACCTGCGGCATCATCAGATCGAGCAGCACGACGCCCGGGCGCTCGCGGCGCACCATCGGCATCGCGTCGCGCGGGTCGTTGGTGACGACGAAGTTCGCGTAGCCGGCGTCTTCGAGGTGCGCCTGGATTAGCTCGGTCATCAACGGCTCGTCGTCGACCATCATGACCTTGGCGTCGAGCAGCGGCGACCGCGGCTCGGCCGCGCCGGCGACCGCGGCTTCTCCGGCGCCGAACTGCGTCGTCAGCCAGTCGTCGTTGCGCATCAGGCGACTTCCAGCGGCGCGTCGGCGCCGGCGGCGATCCGCGCTTCGATCGCGCGCAACTCGGCGAGCACGCGGCGCGCGGCGGCGAAGTCGGCCGCGCGCGCCGCGGCCTCCAGCGCCTTGGCCGGCTCGTACAGCTCGTCGTAGCCCATGCTGCCGCCGGCGCCCTTGAGCCAGTGCGCCAGCGCCGCGAGCTCGGTGCCGTCGCCGCCGACCGCGGCAGCCATCTCGTCGAGCTTGGTCGGCAGCTGCGCGGCGAAGCGCGCGACGATGCGGCCGAGCTTGGCGTGGCCGGCGAGCCGCGAGATCAGCGGACCGGTGTCGACTTCGGGGGTGTCGAATTCCGGGACGGCGGCCGTCGCCGTTGCCGGCGCCGACGTCGCCGCGGCGATCGGCGCCACGTTGACCGGCGCCGACTTCGCGGGTGTGACCGGCAGCGAAGAAGCCGCCTCGTCGACCGGCACCGCGGTCGCGCCGAGGCGCGCCGCCAAGTCGGCGAGCAGCGCGTCGACGTCGATCGGCTTCGTCAGGTAGCCCGAGAAGCCGGCGGCATCGAGCTCGCGCTCGAAGCCCTTCATCGCGTTGGCGGTCAGCGCGACGATCGGCAACGTGCACCCGGCGTCGCGCAGCGTGCGCGTCGCGGTGCGGCCGTCCATCACCGGCATCTGCATGTCCATCAGGACGAGGTCGACGCCGCCGGCCGCCACCGCGGCGACGCCGCGCTCGCCGTTGTCGGCCTCGGCGACTTCGAGCCCGACTTCCTCGAGCAGCACGCGGACGAGCTGCCGGTTCTCGACGCCGTCGTCGACGACGAGCACGCGCTTCGCCGGGAAGCGCCACTGCACCGCGGCCGCGGCGGCCGGTGCGGCAGCCGTGCTCGCCAGCTGCTCGGGCGCGACGAGCGCCAGCGCGTCGAACGCGCCGGCCGGCAGCCACAGCGTGAACGTCGTGCCTTGGCCTTCGATGCTGGCCGCGGTGATGTCGCCGCCCATCGCGCGCGCGAAGCCGCGGCTGATCGTCAGCCCGAGCCCGGTGCCGCCGAAGCGCCGCGTCGTCGACGCCTCGGCCTGGACGAAGGGCTCGAACACCGATTCGAGCTTGTCGGCGGCGATGCCGATGCCGCTGTCGGCGACGTCGACGCAGTAGCGCGCGTCCGCGCCGTGGCGTTCGATGCGCAGCCGCAGCGCGACGCGGCCGCGCTCGGTGAACTTGATCGCGTTGCCGACGAGGTTGGTCAGGATCTGGCGCAGCCGCGCCGGGTCGGCG
>CBDUBX010000488.1:0-1738 GCA_965365495.1 uncultured Burkholderiales bacterium | reverse complement strand
GGACCTCGCGGGTCGGACGGCGTTCGGGCGTGCCGCCGTACCGGAGCGCGCGCGACCCGCGACCGTGCCTCGCGACGGCGTGTCCGGCGGCGAAGTGGCTGTCCCGCGCACGGTGGTCGAGTCCGGCATGAGCGGGATTGTTGCTGCGGCGCTCGCCGGTGCACGCTTTGTTCGCGGGGTGCGCGCGCATTTCGTGGCCGCGCCGTGCGATGGGCCGGCTTGCGCCGCGACCCACGCCGCCGACGGGCCGGCACAGCGCATCGGCAAGAGAACGTTGGGACTCGACAGTGACGTGTTCGCTGGCGGCATGGGCCGGGCAGCGCGACGCTTCAGCGATCGCAGCCGGCGGCGGCGTTCGCGTGGCAGCGTTGCGCCGTCCGCTCGCGCCGGGCAGCGAGAATCGGTGCCGTGAACGCCGTTGCTCCCCGCCCGGTCGCGATCGGCATCGACGCCGGCGGCAGCGCCACGCGCTGGGCCGCGGTCGACGGCGAGCAGCGGCTCTGCGCCGAAGGCGAGGCACGCGGCATCGGCGCGCTGCAGTGGCACAGCGCCGGGCCGCGCGCCGCCGCGCACGACGTGCTGCGCGCGATCGCCGACGCCGCGCGCGCCGCCGGCGCAGCGGTCGCCGTGCGCGCCGGCCTCACCGGGTTCGACGACGCGCAGCGCGACGACGTCGCCGCGTCGCTCGCCGCGGCGTTCGCCGTCGACCGCCGCGCGGTCGACGCGACCAGCGACATCGAGCTCGTCGCGCGCGCGCATGCCGGCGCGATCGTCGTCGCGGCCGGCACCGGTTCGGTCGCCGCCTTCGTCGACGACCGCGGCGAGCTGCAGCGCGCCGGCGGCCGCGGCGCGGCGATCGACGACGCCGGCGGCGCGCACTGGATCGCCTGCCGCGCGCTGGCCGCGGTGTGGCGCGCCGAAGATGCGGCGCCCGGCGCGTGGCGCGGCTCGGCGCTGGCGCGGCGCCTCTTCGACCACGTCGGCAGCGCCGCCTGGCCGGCGACGCGCGCGTGGATCCACGCCGCGTCGCGCGGCGACGTCGGCCGCTTGGCGAGCGCCGTCGCCGCCGCGGCCGACGACGGCGACGCTGCGGCGCTGGCGCTGTTGTCGCGTGCCGGCAACGAGCTCGCGCGGCTGGCGCGCGCGTTGCGCGGCCGTGGCGGGCCGCCGAACGTCGTCGCCGCGGGCCGCGTGTTCGCGCTGCACGCCGCCGTCGGCGACGCGCTGCGCGCGGCGCTGCCCGACTGCACCGTCGCGCCGCCGCGCGAGCCGGCGCACCACGCGGCCGCACGGGCGGCGTGGACGCTGGTCGGACGCTCGTCGGCGCCCGCGGCGCTCGACGCTCGGCCGACGGTTAGCGACCGATGACGGCGGCGAGCTCGAAGTCCGCGTACCGCCGGGCTTGCGCGGCAGCACTCGCGACCGCGCTGGCGCTGCTCGGCGGCTGCGCGACGACGACCGACGGCGGCGTGCCGATCGACACGCGCTACACCGCGCGCGGCCAGGACAGCCGCGTGCTGTTCCTGATCCTGCACTACACCGTGTCGGACCTGACGCGGTCGATCGCGATCCTCACCGAGCAGCAGGTGTCGGCGCACTATCTGCTGACCGACGAAACGCCGCCGCGGATTTACCGTCTCGTCGACGAGGGCCGCCGCGCGTGGCATTCGGGCGCCAGCGGCTGGCAGGGCCACCGCCTGCTCAACGCCAGCAGCATCGGCATCGAGATCGTCCACCC
>CBDUBX010000487.1:0-1743 GCA_965365495.1 uncultured Burkholderiales bacterium | reverse complement strand
GGCCACCTGAAGATCATCGACCGCGCCAAGGACGTCGGCCGGCTCGCCGGCGGCGAGAGCGACGGCGCGCTGTTCGCGCCGAAGTACGTCGAGAACAAGCTCAAGTTCTTTCCGTTCGTCAAGGAGGCGGTGGCCTTCGGCGACCGGCGCGAGAAGGTCTGCGCGTTCGTCAACATCGATTTCGAGGCGGTCGGCAACTGGGCCGAGCGGCGCAACCTGCCGTACGCCGGCTACACCGACCTCGCCGGCAAGCGCGAGGTCATCGACCTCGTGCGCGACTGCGTCGAGAAGGTCAACGCCGACCTCGCCGGCGACGCGATGCTCGCCGGCAGCCAGATCGCCCGCTTCCTCGTGCTGCACAAGGAGCTCGACGCCGACGACGGCGAGCTGACGCGCACGCGCAAGGTGCGCCGCGGCGCGATCGCCGACAAGTACCGCGTGCTCGTCGACGCGATGTACGACGGCCGGACCGAGCAGTTCGTCGAGACCGCGGTGACGTTCGAGGACGGCCGCCGCGGCAGCGTCGCGGCGACGCTGGCTATTCTCGACGCGAAGACCTTCGCGCCGGTCGGCAAGGCGGCCTGACGTGGGCGAGCGCGCGGCCGGCGACGTGATCCTCGAGGTCCGGGGCATCGGCCTGCGCTTCGGCGGCGTGGCCGCGCTGTCGGACATCAGCTTCGACGTTCGCGAAGGCGAGGTCCGCGCGATCATCGGGCCGAACGGCGCCGGCAAGAGCAGCATGCTCAACTGCATCAACGGCGTCTACACGCCGCAGCAGGGGTCGATCACCTTCCGCGGGCGGACGTTCTCGCAGATGAACTCGCGCCAGGTCGCCGAGATGGGCGTCGCGCGGACGTTCCAGAACCTCGCCCTGTTCAAGGGGATGAGCGTGATCGACAACATCATGTCGGGGCGCAACCTGAAGATGCGCGCCGGGTTGCTGCGCCAGGCGCTGTGGTGGGGCGGCGCCGAGCGCGAGGAGGTCGCGCACCGCGAGTTCGTCGAGCGGATCATCGACTTCCTCGAGATCCAGGCGTGGCGCAAGACGCCGGTGGGGCGGCTGCCGTACGGGCTGCAGAAGCGCGTCGACCTCGGCCGCGCGCTGGCGATGGAGCCGCAGGTGCTGCTGCTCGACGAGCCGATGGCCGGGATGAACGTCGAGGAGAAGCAGGACATGAGCCGCTTCGTGCTCGACGTCAACCAGGAGTTCGGCACGACGATCGTGCTAATCGAGCACGACATGGGCGTCGTGATGGACATCTCCGACCGCATCGTCGTCCTCGACTACGGCAAAAAGATCGGCGACGGCACGCCGGCCGAGGTCTGCGCCGACCCGCAGGTGATCGCCGCCTACCTGGGCGCGGCGCATTGAGCGCGGCAGGCGGCATGGCGACGATCGACCGGCATTGGCGCTGATGGCGTTCTTTCTCGAAACCGCGCTCGGCGGCCTGATGGTCGGAATGCTGTACGCGCTGGTCGCGCTCGGCTTCGTGCTGATCTTCAAGGCCAGCGGCGTGTTCAACTTCGCGCAAGGCGCGATGGTGCTGTTCGCGGCGCTGGCGATGGCGCGCTTCGCCGAATGGGTGCCGCGTTGGACCGGCATCGAGGGCCGCTGGTTCGCCAACGTCGCCGGCTTCGTCCTCGCCGCGGCGGTGATGTTCGCCGTCGCCTGGCTCGTCGAGCGGCTCGTGCTGCGCCACCTCGTGAACCAGGAAGGCGCGACGCTGCTGATGGCCACGCTCG
>CBDUBX010000486.1:0-1744 GCA_965365495.1 uncultured Burkholderiales bacterium | reverse complement strand
GCGTCGCTGCCGCCGGCCATCGCCAGGTCGGGCTTGCCGCCGCCCTTGCCGCCGACCTGCTGGGCGACGAAGTTGACGAGCTCGCCGGCCTTGAGCTTGCCGGCCGGCCGCGCCAGCAGGTCGGGCGTCACGCCGGCGGCGAGCTGCACCCGCGCGCCGTCGACCGCGGCGAGCACGATCGCCGCGGTCTTCAGCTTGTTCTTCAGCTGGTCCATCGTCTCGCGCAGCGCGCGCGCATCGCCGCCCTGCAGCTGCGCGGCGAGGACGCGCACGCCGCCGACGTCGACCGCCTGCGACGCCAGGTCGCCGCCGTGCGACGACGCCAGCCGGCCGCGCAGCGCGACGACTTCGCGCTCCTGCGCGCGCAGCTGCTCGAGCAGCCCGGCGACGCGCTGCGGCACTTCGGCCGCCGCGGCGCGCAGCGCCGCGGCGACGCCGCCGAGCCGCGCTTCGAGCTGCTGCACCCAAGCGAGCGCGTTGTCGCCGGTGACCGCCTCGACGCGGCGGATGCCGGCCGCGACCGCGCTCTGCTCGACGATCTTGAACAGCCCGATGTCGCCGGTGCGCTGCACGTGCGTGCCGCCGCACAGTTCGCGGCTCGTGCCGATGTCGAGCACGCGCACCTGCTCGCCGTACTTCTCGCCGAACAGCATCACCGCGCCGAGCGTGCGCGCCTCGTCGAGCGGCACGACCTTCGCCGCGACCGGCGCGTTGGCCAGGATCTCGGCGTTGACGAGCGACTCGATCTGCGCGATCTGCGCCGCGGTCAGCGGCGCGCCGTGCGCGAAGTCGAAGCGCGTGCGGTCGGGGCCGACGAGCGAGCCCTTCTGCTGCACGTGGCCGCCGAGCACTTCGCGCAGCGCCTTGTGCATCAGGTGGGTCGCGCTGTGGTTGCGCATCGTGCGCGCGCGCTTGTCGGCGTCGACGCGCGCGGCGACCACGTCGCCGAGAGCGACCGCGCCTTCGACGACGCGGCCGTGGTGGCCGTGGACCGCGGCGGTGACCTTGACGGTGTCGTCGACGACGACGCGCGTCGTCGCGTTGCGCAGCTCGCCGGTGTCGCCGACCTGGCCGCCGCTCTCGGCGTAGAACGGCGTGCGGTCGAGGACGACGACGACGAGGTCGCTGCCGGCTTCGGCGCGGTCGACCGGCGTGCCGTCGACGTAGATCGCGGTGACGCGGCACGCCGGCCCTTCGAGCGCGTCGTAGCCGTGGAACGCGGTGTCGGCGCCGGCGTAGGTAAGGCCCTGCGCCATCTTGAACTTGCCCGCGGCGCGCGCCTGCTCGCGCTGGCGCTGCATCGCCGCGTCGAAGCCGGCCGAATCGACCGTGACGCCGCGCTCGCGGCAGACGTCGGCGGTCAGGTCGAGCGGGAAGCCGTAGGTGTCGTGCAGCTTGAACGCGGTGTCGCCGTCGATCGTCTTCGCGCCGCCGGCGAGCGCCGCGTCGAGGATCTCCATGCCGTTGGCGATCGTCTGGAAGAAGCGCTCCTCCTCGGCTTTCAGCACCGCGGTGATCCGCGCGCCGTCGCGCACGAGCTCGGGATAGGCGTCGCCCATCGACTCGGCCAGCGGCGCGACCAGCGCATGGAAGAACGGCTTCCTCGCGCCGAGCTTGTAGCCGTGGCGGATGGCGCGCCGCGCGATGCGCCGCAGCACGTAGCCGCGGCCTTCGTTGCCGGGGATCACGCCGTCGGCGACGGTGAAGGCGCAGGCGCGGATGTGGTCGGCGATGACCTTCAGGC
>CBDUBX010000485.1:0-1746 GCA_965365495.1 uncultured Burkholderiales bacterium | reverse complement strand
GCGCAGCGTGCGGACGTAGTCCCGCCAGTCGTCGAGGTTGGTCGGCGCGCCGCTCGCGCCGGGGCCGTACAGGCCTTCGACGTCGGGGGTCTGCGACGCCCACTGCGGCGTCTGGCCGAGGGTGTACAGCAGCGCCGCCGTCGGGTCGTTGCGCAGCACGTAGTCGACGTACATGTCCAGGCGATAGCCGCGGCCGCTGGTGAAGTCCCACACGCCCCTGGCGGGCTCGAGGTCGCGCCACGTCGTGCCGGTGTTCCACAGCCGCACGAGGCGGGTGTTGGGGCCGGCCCAGTTGAAGTGGCGGCCGACCTTGTTGACGTGCATGCCGAAGAACGTGTCGGGAACGACCGCGGCGCTGCTCGGTGCGAGCGCGTTGCGGTCGACTTCGTTGATCACGACTTCGTCGACCCACACTTCGCCGGCGTTGGCGTCGACCGAGATCCGCAGGCTGCCTTCGGCGTCGGCGACGTACGCGCCTTCGATCTCGACCGTCTGCCACGCCGTGCCGACCGTGACCTTGCGGCTGGCGAACGCGTCGTACGGGTGGACGTCGCGCCGCATCCACACGGTCACCGCCGTCGGCACGTCGGCGCGCAGGTACATCTTCGTGCGGTAGGTCTTGCCCTTGGTGAACGGATACTTGGCGACGAGGTGGACGACGCCGCCCTTCTTGTCGACGACGTGAAATCGCTGCGACGCGCTGCCGGCCTTGACGTGGCTGGTGCGGGTTTCGCGCGCGGCGGCGAACGACGCGCTCGTCGCGCCGCCGTAGTAGTTGACGTACCAGCCCGGCGCGAACTTGTCGAAGGCTTCGTCCATCGTCGTCACCTTGACCGGCGTGACGGTGACGCTCGCACCGCCCGCGGCGGGCAGCGCGACCGCGCCGGCGGCCAGCGGCGCGCTGACGTCGGCGACGGTTTCGATCGTCACGTCGTCGACCCAGATGTCCTGCCCGAGGGTGATCGGGACGATGCGCAGCGATCCCGCATCCGCCCACTCGTAAGCGCCCTGCAGCACCACGGTCTGCCAGTTCGACGACAGCGTGACGGTCTCGCGCGCGACCACGTCGTACGGCTTGGCGTTGCGTCGCAGCTGCAGCTGAAAACGCGCGCTCGCGCCCGCTTCACCGCGGACGTACAGCGTGACGCGGTAGGTCGTGCCCGGCTGGAAGGCCTGCGTGACGACGAGGTTGGCACCGGCGCCGGCCTGCAGCGCTTCGACGCGGTAACGCAGCGAACCGCTGCCGGTGCGGACATAGCCTGCGCGCGACTCGCGCGCCGCGGTGTAGACCGGGCGCGGACCCCACCAGTTGATCCACCACGCCGGCGGCAGCGACGAGAACGCCGACTCGAAGCCTTCGCGGTACGCGTCGCTCGATTCGCTGTCCGATGCCGACGTGCGCACCTTGACGCTGGCGTCGAGCACGGCGTTGTCGATGCCGTGGTCTTCGAGCAGCGGCGTGTCGTCGAGCGGCAGGTCGGCCGGGCCTTCGTCGATATACAGCGCGGCCGGCGGCGCCGTAACGACTGGCGGCGCGACGACGACCGGCGGAACGACAACCGGGGCGACCGGGGCGACCGGGGTCGGCGAAGTCGTGGCGCCGACGACCGGGGCTTCGGGCGCGACGACGACCGGCGCGGGCGGCGCGACGGTGCCGGTCGCGCTGTCGCCGGGCGTTCCGGTCGACGGCACCTCGGCGGTCGCGCCGGACGGCGTCACTGCGGCGGGGGCAGGGTCGGAGCCACC
>CBDUBX010000484.1:0-1755 GCA_965365495.1 uncultured Burkholderiales bacterium | reverse complement strand
GCCGGGGGTGGCGCTGCGCACGGGGCTGTACCTGGCGCAGGCCGGCGAATTCGGCTTCGTGCTGCTGGCGCTGGGGTCGGGCGCGGGGCTGCTCGCGGTGCAGTGGACGAGTCCGATCCTGGCCAGCATGGTGTTGTCGATGCTGGCCACGCCGTTCCTCATCCAGCACAGCAACGCCGTCGTCAACCGGCTCAGCGCCAGCGACTGGCTGATGCAGTCGGTGGCGCTGACGACGATCGCGCGCAAGGCCATCGCGGCCGAGCAGCATGTCGTCATCTGCGGCTACGGCCGCAGCGGTCAGAACCTGGCACGTCTGCTCGCCCTCGAGCACATCCCCTACATCGCGCTGGACCTCGACCCCGACCGCGTGCGCCAGGCCGCCAGCGCCGGTCACAGCGTCGTCTACGGCGACGCCGCGCGGCTGCCGAGCCTGATGGCTGCCGGGCTGGCGCGCGCCGCCGCGGTCGTCGTCAGCTACCACGACACGCCGTCGGCGCTGAAGATCCTGCGCCTCGTGCACGCGCATGCGCCGCGCGTGCCGGTGATCGTGCGCACCATCGACGACGCCGACATCGAGCGGCTGCGCGCCGCCGGCGCGACCGAGGTCGTCCCCGAGGCGATCGAAGGCAGCCTGATGCTCGCCGGCCATGCGCTGGCGCTGGTCGGCGTGCCGATGCAACGCGTGATCCGCATCACCCGCGACGCGCGCGACGCGCGCTACGCGCTGCTGCGCGGCTATTTCCACGGCGCCGACGACGACAACGCCGACGCCCTCGACCAGACCCGGCTGCACTGCGTGACGCTGGCCGACACGTCGGGCTGCGTCGGCCAGACGCTGGCCGAGCAGCGTCTGGCCGAAGGCGGCGTCGGCGTCGTGTCGGTGCGGCGGGCGAGCGGCCGCGTCGTCGCCCCCGACGGCGAACTGCGGCTCGCCGGCGGCGACACGCTGGTGCTGTCGGGTCTGCCCGAGCCGCTGGCGCTGGCCGAAGCGCGGCTGCTCGACGCGTGAGGCGGGTCGCGACGTCCGTGCCCGCGCCGCCGCGACGGCCGCACGACCACGCGACCCACCGCACGGCGCCACGGCGGCAGAGCCGCGGAGGCCGCCGCCTATAGTCGCCCGCGTCCGCCGCGCCTGCACGACCCGCCATGTCCGCGTCCGCCGAACTCTCGCCCGAGGCCTACATCCGCGCCCACGTGCGCACCGTCGCCGACTGGCCGACGCCCGGGGTGCAGTTCCGCGACATCACGCCGCTGCTGGCCAACCCGCGCGTCTTCCGCGTGCTGATCGACCAGTTCGTCCACCGCTACTTCGAAGTCCGCCCCGACGTCGTCGCCGGCCTCGACGCGCGCGGCTTCATCATCGGCAGCGTCCTGGCCTACGAGCTCAATGTCGGCTTCGTGCCGATCCGCAAGAAGGGCAAGCTGCCGTTCACGACGGTCGCCGAGACCTACGAGCTCGAATACGGCTCGGCGACCGTCGAGCTGCACACCGACGCCGTCAAGCCCGGCGACCGCGTCGTCCTCGTCGACGACCTGATCGCCACCGGCGGCACGATGATGGCCGGCTGCCGCTTGCTCGAGCGCCTCGGCGCGCAGGTGATCGAAGGCGCGGCGATCGTCGACCTGCCCGAGCTCGGCGGGTCGGCGCGGCTGCGCGCGGCGGGGCTGGCGCTGCACACGCTGATCGACTTCGCCGGGCACTGAAGCCGCGGCGCGAGCGGCGGTCGGCGACGACGCCGCCGCCCATCGGCGTCA
>CBDUBX010000483.1:0-1755 GCA_965365495.1 uncultured Burkholderiales bacterium | reverse complement strand
GTCTCGAGCACGCCCATCTGGCGCAGCGGGAAGCCGTTCTCGTCGAGCACGCCGAGCATCGCGTAGCGGTGGATCACGAGCCGCGCGAGGTAAGCCACCGTCGACGGCCAGGTCTGCTGGCGCTTCTCGCCGGGGACGAAGGCCATGAAGTGGCCGAGCGGCTCGGCGTAGTTCAGCAGCTTGCGCAGCTTCATGCCGATCCACGCCGGGTCGACGACGCGCATGTCGAGCGACAGCACGCGTGCCAGCCCGTCGAGCGCGCGCGGGTAGTTGCCCGAGAAGCCGACCGCGCACGGCCGCGTCGCGGTGCCGCCTTCGGGGGTCGGCAGCGTGACCTCCTTCATCGTCAGCGTGAACACCTCGCCGGTCGCCGGGTTGTCGATGTCGACCGCCCACGCCAGCGTGCCCGACGTGCCGGTCAGCGGCTCGGCCAGGCTGAACATCGCGTCGATCACCGGCGTCGGACCGTCGGCGTGCAGCGCACCGAGCTGCTCGCAGCGCCAGCGGATCACCGCCGCCATCGCTGCGACGACGCCGGGGAACGGCCGCTTTTGGCCGTGCGGCGGAAACGGCATCTCGAATGGCCGCTCTTCGGCGACGGTGGCCAGCGCGTCGAGCTTCAGCCGCAGCCACGCGGCGTCGTTGGCGCGCAGGTCCATCGACAGCGTCTTGGCCAGCGCGCCGAGTCCGCGCGGCTGCTCCGAGCCGTTGACCCAGACCTCGAACGGCCGCGCGCCAGTGCGCGCCGCGCCGTCGCCGGCGTCGTCGTGCGTCTCGCCGACGAACAGCGCGAAGTCGCCGAACGGGTGCTGCAGCATGAAGGTCCACGCCGCGTTGCCCGCCGGCAGCTCGGGGCGGCCGGGCCAGCGCAGGCTGGCCAGCACCGGCGCGGGCAGGCGGTCGAGCGCCAGCCGCCGGTTGGCGTCGGCCGGCGCGATGCGCAGCGGCTCGGCCGGCTCGGTCGCGACGCTGAGCACCGACCCGAGCACCGCGTTCGGCCGGTACGTCGCCAGGCCCTTGAGCCCGGCGCGCCACGCGTGCAGGTACAGATCCTTGAAGTCGTCGTATGGGTAGTCGGCCGGGACGTTGACGGTCTTGCTGATCGCGCTGTCGACGTACGGCGCGACCGCGGCGACCATCGACGCGTGCGCCTGCGCGCTCATTTCGAGCGCGGTGACGAAGGCCGGCGTCAGCGGCGCGTCGGCGCCGTGCAGGTGGCGGTACAGCCGCCACGCGTGGTCCTCGACCGCGTACTCGGTGAAGCTGCCGTCGGCGTTGCGCTTCTTGCGCGTGTAGCTCCAGCTGAACGCCGGCTCGATGCCGTTGCTCGCGTTGTCGGCGAACGCCAGGCTGATCGTGCCGGTCGGCGCGATCGACAGCAGGTGCGAGTTGCGCAACCCGTGGGCGCGGATCCTGTCGCGCAGCGCCGCCGGCAGCCGCGACGCGAAGCTGCTGCCCGACAGCAGCAGGTCGGCGTTGAACAGCGCGAACGCGCCGCGCTCGCGCGCCAGCTCGTTCGACGCCTCGTACGCCGCGTCGCGCAGCACCTCGGCGATGCGCGCGGCCTGCGCGCGCGCCGGCGCCTCGTCGTAGCGCAGCCCGAGCATCACCAGCGCGTCGCCGAGCCCGGTGAAGCCCAGGCCGATCCGCCGCTTGCGGCGCGCTTCCTCCTGCTGCTGCGGCAGCGGCCAGACGGTCGCGTCGAGCACGTTGTCGAGCATCCGCACCGCGACCTGCGCGACCTTGACGAAGGCC
>CBDUBX010000482.1:0-1757 GCA_965365495.1 uncultured Burkholderiales bacterium | reverse complement strand
GTGTTCCTGCTCGTCACGCCGCTGTCGCACTGGGCGTGGTTCGCGGCCTACGTCGGCGCGTCGGTGGTGCGCGGCCTTGCCGTCGGCGTCGGCGTGTTCGCGGTCACCGTCTGGTTCGCGCCGCCGGCGCTGGCGCAGCCGGCGTGGATCGTCGTCTTCGCCGCGCTCGGCGCGGCGATGATGGGTGCGCTCGGGCTGATCGCGGGGCTGTGGGCCGAGAAGTTCGACCAGCTGGCGGCGTTCCAGAACTTCCTCGTGATGCCACTGACCTTCCTCTCGGGCGTGTTCTATTCGGTGCGCAGCCTGCCCGACACGTGGCAGGCGGCGAGCCACCTGAACCCGTTCTTCTACATGATCGACGGCTTTCGCACCGGCTTCTTCGGCGTCGGCGACGTGTCGCCTTGGCTCAGCCTCGTCGTCGTCGGGCTGGCGTTCGCCGCCGCTTCGGCGGTCGCGCTGCGGCTGCTCGCCAGCGGCTACAAGCTGCGCGCGTAGGCGACAATCGCGCGATGACGCCTCCCACCCCCGACCAGCTGCGCGAGTTCATCGCCGCCGGCCTGCCGTGCGAGCACGTCGCCGTCGACGGCGACGGCCGCCATTTCTTCGCGACGATCGTGTCGACGGCGTTCGAAGGGCTGGCGCGCGTGCGCCGCCACCAGCGGGTCTACGAAGTCCTCGGCGATAGAATGCGCGAGCAGATCCACGCGCTGTCGATGAAGACGCTGACACCCGCCGAGTACGCCGCCGATTCCTCGGCGCCCGACCGCCACCTGCACCACTGAACGCCCCGCGCGGCGCGCCGCAGCGGGGCGCGGTCGCGCGACAGCAGGTCAGCGCGGCCCGGGCTTCGAAGCCGCGAACCGCGTCGCATCGAGATGATCACGCTCGCGCTGTCCAAGGGTCGCATCCTCGACGACACGTTGCCGCTGCTGCGCAGCGCCGGCATCGCGCTCGTCGACGACCCCGACGCCAGTCGCAAGCTGATCCTTGCGACGAACCGCGCCGACTTGCGCGTCGTGCTCGTCCGCGCGTCCGACGTGCCGACCTACGTCGAGCACGGCGGCGCCGACGTCGGCGTCGCCGGACTCGACGTGCTGCTCGAGCACGCGGCGCAATCGGGTGCCGACGGCCACGTCGCGCTGTACCGCCCGCTCGACCTCGGCATCGCGCGCTGCCGCATGAGCGTCGCGGTTCGCGCCGACTTCGACTACGCGGCCGCGGTCCGCCAGGGGTCGCGGATCCGCGTCGCGACGAAGTACACGCAGACCGCGCGTCGCCACTTCGCCGCCAAGGGCGTGCACGTCGACCTGATCAAGCTCTACGGGTCGATGGAACTCGCGCCGCTGACCGGGCTGGCCGACGCGATCGTCGACCTCGTGTCGTCGGGCAAGACGCTCGCCGCCAACCACTTGGTCGAGGTCGAGCGCATCGTCGACGTGTCGGCGCGGCTGGTCGTCAACCCGGCGGCGCTGAAGCTGCAGCACGCGGCGTTGCGGCCGTTGATCGATGCGTTCGATGCGGCGGTGCGCGGGGGCGGCCGGTGACGCTCGCCGTCGCGCGCCTGGACACCGCCGACGCCGGCTTCGACGCGGCGCTGGCGCGGCTCGCCCACTGGTCGGACGCGACCGACGCGGCGATCGAATCGCGCGTCGCGGCGATCGTCGGCGACGTGCGCGCGCGCGGCGACGCGGCGCTGCTCGAGCTGACCGCCGAGCTCGACGGCGTGCCCGCCGCGACGGTCGCCGAACTCGAGCTCG
>CBDUBX010000481.1:0-1765 GCA_965365495.1 uncultured Burkholderiales bacterium | reverse complement strand
GCCCTGCGCGAGGTAGCGCACGCCGCCGTGGACGAGCTTGGTCGCGCGCGACGACGTACCGTGCGAGAAGTCGTGCGACTCGACGAGCACGACCGACAGGCCGCGCACCGCGGCGTCGAGCGCGACGCCGAGGCCGGTGGCGCCGCCGCCGACGACGACGAGGTCCCAGTCGCGCGCCGCGTGCAAGCGCTCCAACAGGTCGGCGCGGGGGTGCAGGGTGCTCATGGATCGGCTTTCGAGCCGCGCGGGGCGCGTGCAACACGCCGCGGGCGGCGGCGCAACGGGTGGGCAAGGTTGGAGTTCATCCCCGCCGCGTCGCGGCCGACGCCGCGAGTTCGGCGCGCAGGTAGTGCACGCCGGCGACCGGGTTGACGTAGTACGGCGGGATGGTCACGAAGCCGAGCGATGCATACAGGTCGCGCGCGGCGGTCATGTCGTCCATCGTGTCGAGCAGCATCGAGCCGTAGCCGGCGGCGCGGGCACGGTCCAGCAGACGCTCGGCCAGCCGGCGGCCGAGACCGAGGCCGCGGTAGCGCGGGCGCACGTAGAGCCGCTTCATCTCGCACGCGTCGGCGGCGATCGCCGCGTCGATCGGCCGCAGCGCGCCGCAGCCGGCGACATCGCCTTCGACGGTCGCGAGCAGCAGCGCGCCGGCAGGCGGCGCGTACGCGCCGGGCAGCGTCGCGAGCTCGGCGTCGAAGTGCTGGAACGCCAGGTCGACGCCGAGCGAGTCGGCGTACTCGCGAAACAGCGCGCCGGCGGCGGCGACCGCGTCCGGCGACGCCGCGTCGACGAGTTCGATGCGCGGCGCGGCGCGCGGGCCTCCCGGCGTCATCCCCAGACCGCGACGCCCCAGGCGACGGCGCTGCCGCAGGCGGCGAGCAGCGCCAGCGCGAGCAGGCGGCGCGCGGCGTTGTCGTCGCTGGCCGGCGTGCCGGGGGCGAGCCGCTTGTCGCCGCCGACCATCGCGCCGACGAGGCGCCGGCCGTGGCGCCAGCGGTACCAGGCGATCGCCGCGACGTGCAAGGCGGTCAGCACGACCAGCCCCCACTGCCCGTAGCCGGCGTGCCAGCCGGTCGCGGCGACCGCGTTGTCGCCGTCGACGAAGCGGTTCAACGGACCCACGATGAAGATCTCGTCGTCGGCGACGAGCCCGGTCGCCACCTGCACCGCGAGCAGCGCGAGCATCGCGAACACGCTCAGCGCGCCGAGCGGCGTGTGGCCGACGTCGACGTGCGCCACACCGGCATCGCCGCGCAGATAGCCGAACAGCGTGCGCGGCGCGTAGACGAAGCTCGAGAAGCGCGACCAGCGGCCGCCGACAAAACCCCACAGCACGCGAAACGCCAGCAGCGTCAGCACCGCGTAGCCGAAGCGGAAGTGCCAGACCATCGCTTCGCCGCCGATCTTGGCGCTGACGAACGACCCGACGACACAGCCGACCAGCGCCCAGTGGAACAGCCGCGTCGGCAGGTCCCAGACGCGGACGGCGACGGCCGGCGCGACGGCGGACGGTTCGGATCGGATCACGACACGCAGGGCAGACTTCGCGAAAACCCTTAACCATAACCCAGCACGGGGGCGCGGCGGCGGCAGCGGTGACGCGATGCGACGCGGCGGCCGCAGCGGCGACGCGAGACGGGCGAACACCGCCGACGCGCCGGGCGGCACGAAAAACGGCGCGTCCGTACACTGCCCCGCCGGTCGGCGCGGCACCCGCCGCGGGCATGCCCTCGGCACCGAGCCGTCGCAATCATCCACACGA
>CBDUBX010000480.1:0-1766 GCA_965365495.1 uncultured Burkholderiales bacterium | reverse complement strand
TGGCGCTGTCGGGGCTGACGGTGTGGATGCTGCTGGGCACCTGGCGCCACATGCGCCGGCGCAGCCAGATCCAGGGCGCGCTGGTGCAGGAGACCAACTTCCGCCGCGCGATGGAGAACTCGATGCCGACGGGGATGCGGGCGATGGACCTCGAAGGCCGTTGCACCTACGTCAACGCGGCGTTCAGCCAGATGACCGGCTACTCGACGCTGGAGCTCGTCGGCCACCTGCCGCCGTACCCGTACTGGCCGCCCGACCGCGTCGAGGAGAACGGGCGGCTGCTGCAGCAGGAACTGCAGGGCCGCAGCCCGGCCGGCGGCATCGAGGTCAAGGTGCGGCGCAAGGACGGCACGCAGTTCGACGCCCGCATGTACATCAGCCCGCTGATCGACGCCAAGGGTCAGCAGACCGGCTGGATGACGAGCATGACCAACATCACCGAGGCCAAGCGCATCCGCGACCAACTGTCGGCGTCGCACGAGCGCTTCACGACGGTGCTCGAAGGGCTCGACGCGTCGGTGTCGGTGCTGTCGCTGCAGCAGCACGAGCTGCTGTTCGCGAACCGCTCGTACCGGCTGTGGTTCGGCGGCGACGCGCTCGGTCACCAGACGCTCGCCGGCGGCGCGGTGGCGGTGACGCCGCCGTCGACCGGCGTGGCGACGATCGTCGACGCCGCCGCGGGCCGCTTGGGCGACGACGGCGCCGTGGCGCGCGAAGTTCGCATCGACGCGCTCGACAAGTGGTTCGATGTGCGCACGCGGACGCTGCAGTGGACCGACGGCCGGCTGGCGCAGATGCTGATCGCGACCGACGTCACCGCGCGGTTGCGCGCCGAGGAGCAGGCGGCGTCGCAGGCCGAGAAGGCGCAGGTGACGAGCCGCCTCGTGACGATGGGCGAGATGGCGTCGTCGGTCGCGCACGAGCTGAACCAGCCGCTGACGGCGATCACCAACTACTGCAACGGCATGGTCTCGCGCGTGCAGGCCGAGACGATCGCGCAAGACGACCTCGTCGCCGCGCTGCGCAAGACCGCGCACCAGGCCGACCGCGCGGCGCAGATCATTCGCCGCATCCGCGCGTTCGTGAAGCGCAGCGAGCCGCAGCGCCAGCCGGCGCAGGCGCGGCAGATCGTCGACGAAGCGATCGAGCTCGCCGGGATCGAGCTGCGCCGGCGCAACGTCGCGATCCGCACCTACGTCGCGCAGCGGCTGCCGACGCTCGTCGTCGACCCGATCCTGATCGAGCAGGTGCTGATGAACCTGATGAAGAACGCCGCCGAGGCGATCGACGGCGCGCGGCTGCCGCCGGCGCGGCGCCACATCGAGCTGCGCGTCGTTCCGCGCCACACCGCCGACGAAGGCGGCGTGATCGAGTTCAGCGTCGCCGACAGCGGCCCGGGCATCGCCGACGACGTCATCGGCCGTCTGTACGAGGCGTTCTTCTCGACCAAGGTCGAAGGCCTGGGCATCGGGCTGGCGCTGTGCCGCACGATCGTCGAGTCGCACCGCGGTCGGATGAAGGCGGTCAACCTCTACAATGGAACGCAGGTCGTCGGCTGTCGTTTCACGTTCACGCTGCCGGTCGAAACGCACCGCGCCGAGCCCGCAGCAGCGGCCCCCACCGAGGCGGCGCTGCTGTCCCACTCCACCGAGACCGAATGAGCCTGATCCCCAAGAAGGGCACCGTCTACGTCGTCGACGACGACGAGGCGGTGCGCGATTCGCTGCAGTGGCTGCTCGAGGGCAAGGACTACCGCGTCAAGTGCT
>CBDUBX010000479.1:0-1766 GCA_965365495.1 uncultured Burkholderiales bacterium | reverse complement strand
GTCACCAAGGAAGGCGCGATCGCCGGGCCGCGCGTGCTCGAGCACATCGTCGACACCGTGCTGTACTTCGAAGGCGACGCGCACAGCAGCTTCCGCCTGATCCGCGCGATCAAGAACCGCTACGGCGCGGTCAACGAGATCGGCGTGTTCGCGATGACCGAGCGCGGGCTGAAGGGCGTGTCCAACCCGAGCGCGATCTTCCTGTCGACGCACGCCGAGCCGGTGCCCGGCAGCTGCGTGCTCGTCACACTCGAAGGCACGCGGCCGATGCTCGTCGAGGTGCAGGCGCTGGTCGACGGCGGCGGCGCGACGCCGCGGCGGTTGAGCGTCGGTCTCGACCGCGACCGGCTGGCGATGCTGCTCGCGGTGCTGCACCGCCACGCCGGCGTGAACTGCGTCGACCAGGACGTGTTCGTCAACGCGGTCGGCGGGGTGCGCATCGGCGAGCCGGCCGCCGACCTCGCGGTGCTGCTGGCGATCCACGGCAGCCTACGCGGCCGCGCGCTGCCGCGCGGCTTCGTCGCCTTCGGCGAAGTCGGCCTCGCGGGCGAGGTGCGGCCGGCGCCGCGCGGCCAGGAGCGGCTGCGCGAGGCGGCCAAGCTCGGTTTCTCGGTCGCCGTCGTGCCGAAGGCCAACGCGCCGAAGAAGCCGATCGCCGGGCTCGAGATCCACGCCGTCGAGCGCGTCGACGAAGCGATCGCCGACGTTCGCGCGCTCGGTTGAAGCGCCGCGCGCCGGCCCCATCTTTACAGCTTCGGCGCCGCAGTCGGCGCCCGACCGGGAGCGAGCGATGTTCGTCAAGCGACTGACCGCGTTGTGGACCGTCGTCCGCGGCGACGCGAGGATGTTGTGGCGCGCGCTGCGCCACCCGGCGGCGCCGCGCTGGCTCAAGCCGGCAGTGGCGCTGCTCGTCGTCTACCTCGTCTCGCCGGTCGACCTGATCCCGGACACGATTCCGTTCGTCGGCGTCGTCGACGACCTCGTGCTGTTGCCGCTGGCGGTGCGCTGGCTGCTCGACCGGCTGCCGAGCCGGCTGAGAGCCGAGATCGGGCGCTGACCGGCCGAAGGCCGCGGTCGGATGCCGCCGCGGCGCTCTCGGCGCGCGGGGGCGGCGACCTAGAATCGACGCCCCGCCCCGTGCGGCCCACGCAAGGAGCAAGCGATGTCGATGTCCGACCGCGACGGCAAGATCTGGCTCGACGGCGAGCTCGTCGATTGGCGCAACGCCCGCGTCCACGTGCTGACGCACACGCTGCACTACGGCTGTGGCGTCTTCGAGGGCGTCCGCGCCTACCGCACCGCGGCCGGTACGACGGCGATCTTCCGCCTGCCCGAGCACACCGAGCGGCTGTTCAACAGCGCCAAGATCCTGCGGATGAAGATCCCGTACACGCCGGCACAGGTCGCCGACGCGCAACGCGACGTCGTCCGCGCCAACCGGCTCGACAGCTGCTACCTACGGCCGCTGGCGTGGATCGGCGACGAGAAGCTCGGCGTCAGCCCGAAGGGCAACCGCATCCACCTGATGGTCGCCGCGTGGCCGTGGGGCGCCTACCTCGGCGAGGAGGGGCTGAAGCGCGGCATCCGCGTCAAGACCAGCAGCTACACGCGCCACCACGTCAACATCACGATGACGCAGGCCAAGGCGGTGAGCAACTACACCAACAGCATCCTCGCCAACCTCGAAGCCACCGACGACGGCTACGACGAGGCGCTGCTGCTCGACGCCAGCGGCTTCGTCAGCGAAGGCGCCGGCGAGAACGTCT
>CBDUBX010000478.1:0-1769 GCA_965365495.1 uncultured Burkholderiales bacterium | reverse complement strand
GTGCTGCTGCACGTGCGGCGGTCGGCCGACGCGCTGCTCGCCGGGCTGCGCCGCCTGCCGGTGGCCGGCGGCATCGCCCACGCCTTCAACGGCAGCGCGGAACAGGCGGCGGCCTTCGTCGCGCTCGGCGCGGGGCTCGGCTTCGGCGGCGCGATGACCTTCGACCGCGCGCTGCGCATCCGCGCGCTGGCGGCCGGGTTGCCCGCGTCGGCGATCGTCGTCGAGACCGACGCCCCGGACATCCCGCCGCAGTGGCTCTACCGCACCGCCGCCGACCGCGCCGCCGGCGCGACGTGCCGCAACGAACCCGCCGAGCTGCCGCGGATCGGCGCCGCGCTCGCCGCACTGCGCGGCTGGTCGGTCGACGAGGCCGCGGCGATCACCACCGCCAACGCGGCCGCCGCGCTGCCGGCGCTGACGGCGCTGCCGACGTGCCCGACCCCGGCGGCCCCGGCCACGCCGACGGCTTCGGCGAACTTGCGATGAGCCGCGGCGCCATCGCGTCGACCGTAATCGGCGACGCCCCGAACGGCGCCGCGACGCCGCTGCTCGACGGCCTTGCCCCGGTCGTGTCGCGGCGCACGCGGCTCGTCGTGTTGGGCAGCTTCCCCGGCGAGGCGTCGCTGCGCGCGCAGCAGTACTACGGCCACCCGCGCAACCATTTCTGGCCGCTGCTCGGCGCGATCTGGGGCGTCGACCTCGCAGCGTTGCCGTACGCCGAGCGGCTGACGGCGATCGACCGCCGCGGCGTCGGGCTGTGGGACGTGCACGCGCGCTGCCGCCGCGCCGGCAGCCTCGACACGTCGATCCGCGACGCCGAAGGCAACGACCTGGCGCGGCTGGTCGCGCTGGCGCCGAAGCTCGCGCTCGTCGCGCACAACGGCGGCGAATCGGCGCGGGCATCGCGGCGCGTCGAGGCACTGGGGTTGCCGGCGCTGCGGCTGCCGAGCAGCAGCCCGGCCAACGCCAGCTGGTCGTTCGAGCGGAAGCTCGCCGCTTGGCGCGCCGCGTTCGAGCGCGCCGGCGTCGCGTGAAGGCGTCGCGCCCGAGCGCCGCGCCGGCGGCGCGCCGAACCGCGCCACCGGCCGGGCCGCGCCGGCCCGCGCAGCCGCTGCCGCCGGTCACGGTGTCGGAGTTCGCCGGCGTGCGCTACCTCCACCTCGACACCGTCTGGGTGCAGGGTGCGATGCGCATCGACCGGCCGCAGGTCGTCGTCCTCGACTACGTGCAGCGCATGCTCGCCAGCCTGCTGTGGCTGCCGAGCGAAACCCTCGGCGACGGCGCGGCGGTGCAGCTCGGACTCGGCGCCGGCGCGATCACGCGCTTCACCGCGTGCCAGCTCGGCATGGCGACGACGGCCGTCGAGATCCACCCCGACGTCGTCGCGGTCGGCGCGACGCACTTCGCGCTGCCGGCCGAAGCCGAGGTCGTCGTCGGCGACGCTGCCGACTGGCTGGCGCAGGCCGCGCCGGCGAGCGTTCGCCTGCTGCACGTCGATCTCTACGACCACGAAGCCGCGGCGCCGGTGCTCGACGACGTCGATTTCTACGCCGCGTGCCGCGCGGTGCTCGAAGATGGCGGCGTGATGGCGGTCAATTTGTTCGGTCGCGACGCGAGCTTTGCTGCGAGCATCGAGCGGATCGCGCAGGCCTTCGGCGCCGACCGGGTGTGGCGCCTGCGGCCGACGCGCGAGGGCAACACCGTCGTCGTCGCCGCGCGCGCCGTCGATCGGCCTGACGCGGCGCAGTTCGCCGCGCGCGCGGCGCGCA
>CBDUBX010000477.1:0-1784 GCA_965365495.1 uncultured Burkholderiales bacterium | reverse complement strand
CGACGCCGACCTTGGTCGCGTCGGCGCCCCAGTTCTCGAGGTCGATCACCGCTTCGGGCGTGGCGACGTTGCCGGCGATCACGAAGGCTTGCGGCAAGCGCTGCTTGATGTGCGCGATCGTCCGCTTGACGCTGTCGGCGTGGCCGTGGGCGATGTCGATCGTCACGTAGTCGGCGCCGGTGCCGTCGGCCGCGAGGCGGTCGATCACCGCGTGGTCGACGGCGCGCACCCCGGAGCTGATCGACACGAACAGCCCGCGGTCGCGCATCCGCGCGGCGAACGCCGGCGCGTCGAGGTCGAAGCGGTGCATCACGTAGAAGTGACCGCTCGACGCGAGCGTGACCGCGATCGCCTCGTCGATCACCGTCTTCATGTTCGCCGGAACCACCGGCAGCGCGAAGCGCCTCCCGCCGAAATCGACGCTCGGGTCGCAGTCGCTGCGGCTGTCGACGCGGCACTTGCGCGGCAGCAGCAGGATGTTGTCGTAGTCGAAGATTTCCATCGGTCGATCGTGCGCTCGAGCGCGCGCGTTCGGCGCGAGCGGCCGGCGATTCTAAAGACGCGCGCTTCGTCGCGCAGCCCTGGCCGCGCCCACCAGCGACGCGGTGCTAGTGTTCGCTTTGCAGCCCCCTCGATCCCGCCGCGCCGATGCCCCGCCCGACCCCGCCCGACGCGCCGTCGCGGCGCATCCGCCGCGAGCGCCGATGGTGGCTGGCGGCGGCGCTGGCACTCGCCGCGGCGCTCGCGTTCGCCGCGTTCGCGGCGCGCAACGCGGTGCTCGGGCTGCAGCGTGAGCGCCTCGCGACCCAGACGCGCAGCGTCGGCGCGATGCTCGACAGCCAGATCGCGGCGACCCACGCGGCGCTGGCCGGGGTGCGCGCCGAGATCGCGCGCCACGCCACGCCCGAAGGCTTCGTCACCGCAAACCGCCACCTCGAAGCGCTGACGCGAGCGATGCCGGTGGTCGCCGCGCTGCGCTGGGTCGACGCCGCGGGCATCGTCGTCGCCGCGAGCCGCGCCGACGCCGTCGGTGCCGACGTCGTCGACACCGTCATCGATCGCAAGCTGCGCGCCGCCGGCGCGGCGCCGCAGCTGCGCGTCGTCGTCGCCGTCGCCGGCGGCGCGCCGCGCGTCGGCGTCGCGCTGCCGCTGTCGGGCAGCGACGGCGCGAACGCCGGCTACGTCGTCGCCGACCTCGACGCCGGCTACCTGCACCACCTGCTGTCGTCGGCGGTCTACGCCGACGACATGTGGGCCGCGGTGATCCACGGCGACGGCACGTTGTTGGCGACGAGCCCGCCCGAGCTCGCGCGCGGCCGGCACAACGTCGCCGGCGAAGGCCGGCCGTTCACGCAGCACCTGCGCGGCGGGCGCGACGCGACTGTGACGCTCGGCGTGTCGAACGTCAGCGGCCGCGAGCGGCTGATCGCGTTGCGCACGTTGCGTCCGGCAGGCGTCGACCTCGACACGCCGCTGGTGTTCGCGGTCAGCCGCGACCCGCACGCGATCCTCGACGCGTGGCGGCGCTCGGCGACCGCGGTCGTCGTCTGGTACGTCGCGATGCTCGCCGGTTCGTGGTTCGCGATGACGCTGCTGCAGCGCCGCCGCGCGCAGCTGCGCCGCCAGGCGCTGGCGCACCGTGCCGAGCAGCAGGCCGAGGCCGAGCGGCTGCGGCTGGCGCTGCGTGGCGGCGACCTCGCGTTGTGGGACCTGCGCGTGCCCGAGGCGTTGCTGACCGTCAACGAGCGCTGGTACACGATGCTCGGCCACGAGGCCGGCGACTT
>CBDUBX010000476.1:0-1784 GCA_965365495.1 uncultured Burkholderiales bacterium | reverse complement strand
CGGCGGCGTGCGCCTGCCGGTCGGCGTGGTAGCTGCTGCGCACCATCGCGCCGACGGCGGCGTGGGTGTAGCCCATCGCCGCGGCCTCGCGTTCGTACATCGCGAACGTGTCGGGGTGGACGTAGCGCCGCACCGGCAGGTGGTGCGCGCTCGGCGCGAGGTATTGGCCGATCGTCAGCATCGAAACGCCGTGCGCGCGCAGGTCGCGCATCACCTGCAGCACCTCGTCGTCGGTTTCGCCGAGGCCGACCATCACGCCGCTCTTCGTCGGCACGCCGGGAACGCGCTCGGCGAAGCGCTGCAGCAGCTTCAGGCTGAAGTCGTAGTCCGATCCGGGCCGGGCCTGCTTGTACAGCCTGGGCGCGGTCTCGACGTTGTGGTTCATCACGTCGGGCGGCGCGGCGCAGAGGATGTCGAGCGCACGGTCGGCGCGGCCGCGGAAGTCGGGAACGAGGATCTCGATCTTCGTCGCCGGCGACCGCTCGCGGATCGCGCCGATGCAGTCGACGAAGTGCTGTGCGCCGCCGTCGCGCAGGTCGTCGCGGTCGACGCTGGTGACGACGACGTAGCGCAGCTCGAGCGCGGCGATCGTCTCGGCCAGCTGGCGCGGCTCGTCGGCGTCGAGCGGGTCGGGCCGGCCGTGGCCGACGTCGCAGAACGGGCAGCGCCGCGTGCACTTGTCGCCCATGATCATGAACGTCGCCGTGCCGTTGCCGAAGCACTCGCCGATGTTCGGGCACGACGCTTCCTCGCACACCGTGTGCAGCCGGTGCTCGCGCAGGATGCGCTTGATCTCGTGGTAGCGCGAGTTGCCGGCCGCGGCGCGGACGCGGATCCACTCGGGCTTCTTCAGCACCTCGGCCGGCGCGACGGGAACGACCTTGATCGGGATGCGCGACGTCTTCGCGTCGGCCTTCTGCTTCAGGCGCGGGTCGTAGGCGGCGGCGGTGGGGGATTCGGACGGCATCGTGGAGCGTATTCGGCGACGGGGGATCGTAAGCGCGTGGTCGACCCGGCGCAGTCCCGGCGTCGACGACCGCGACGAGCCCGCGGCCGGCAGGGCTACGTAAGCAGCCGCCGCGCAAGTTCGCCCGCCAGCCGCTGCGCGACGTCTTCGAACGCTACCGTCACGCCCAGTTGCGCCAGGTCGACGGTGCGCAGGCCGCGGTAACCGCAGGGGTCGATGCCGGCGAACGGCGTCAGGTCCATCTCGACGTTCAGCGCCACGCCGTGGGTCGTGCGGTGGCGGCTGACCTTGACGCCGAGCGCGGCGATCTTGGCCAGGCCGGCGAACGGGTCGGTCGTCGACGGCACGAGCACCGCGTGGCCGAACGGGTCGGCGAGCCGCACGTAGATCCCCGGCGCACCGCGCACGCGGTGGCCGGTGACGCCGAAGTCGGCCAGCGTCGCGATCAGCGCTTCTTCGAGGCGGTGCACGTAGTCGCGGACGAACAGTCCCAGGCGCCGCAGGTCGACCAGCGGATAGGCGACGACCTGCCCCGGCCCGTGGTAGGTGACCTGCCCGCCGCGGTCGCTGCGCACGACCGGGATGTCGCCGGGAGCGAGCAGGTGCTCGCCGCGGCCGGCGACGCCCTGCGTGTAGACCGGGTCGTGCTCGACGAGCCAGAGCTCGTCTTCGGTGTCGTCGTCGCGCGCGTCGCGGTGCGTACGCATCGCGGCGTCGACGTCGGACCACGCACGGCGGCCGAGGTGGACGATCTTCATCGATCGCGGCTGCGAATCGTGCAAGCGCCGATTGGGCGATTCGCGGTGTCAGCGCCCGC
>CBDUBX010000475.1:0-1788 GCA_965365495.1 uncultured Burkholderiales bacterium | reverse complement strand
GCTGCTGGCGCCGCTCGTGCTGTTCGGCCTGCTCGGCCCCTGGCTCGTGCCGCACGACCCGAACGCGATCGATCCGTCGCAGGCGCTGCGTCCACCGCTCGGCTTCGGCGGCACGGCGACGCACCCGCTCGGCACCGACCCGATGGGCCGCGATGTCGCGAGCCGGCTCATCGACGGCGCGCGAGCGTCGCTGATCGTCGCGTTCTTCGGCGTCGCGCTAGCCGGCGCGATCGGCATCGCGGTCGGCCTCGTCGCCGGCTACGTTCGAGGCTGGGTCGACGAGGCGCTGATGCGCATCGTCGACATGCAGCTCACGTTTCCGCCGATCCTGCTGGCGGTGCTGCTCGCCGGCGTCATCGGCGGCGGTCTCGCGACCGTCGTCACGACGCTCGCGGTGACGTTCTGGCCGACGTATGCGCGCGTCGTCCGCGCCGAAACGCTGGTGCAGATGCAGCGCGACCACGTCGCGCTGGCGCGGATCGCCGGCGCGTCGTCGGCGCGCATCCTGCACCGCCACGTGCTGCCGTACGTGCTCGGGTCGGTCGTCGTCCTCGGCACGCTGCAGCTCGGCGCGGCGGTCGGGCTCGAAGCGGCGCTGACCTTCCTCGGCCTCGGCGTGCAGCCGCCGGCCTCGGCGTGGGGGCTGATGATCTCCGACGGCAAGCTGTACATGACCCGCGCCTGGTGGTTGCCGACGGTGCCCGGCATCGCGATCGTGATGACCGTGCTCGGCGCCAATGTGCTCGGCGACTGGCTGCGCGACCGGTTCGATCCGCGGCTGAGGCAGCTGTGAACGCGCCGTTTCCGGCCGCGCGGGCCGCGACCGCGCCGCTGCTGCGCATCGACGGCCTGCGCACCCACCTGCAGTTGCGCCGCGGCACCGTGCGCGCGGTCGACGGCGCGACGCTCGCGGTGGCACGCGGCGAGGCGCTGGCGATCGTCGGCGAATCGGGCAGCGGCAAGAGCATGCTGTGCCACAGCATCGTCCGCCTGGAACCCAAGCCCGCGGCGCGGATCGTCGGCGGCCGCATCGACTTCGACGGCACCGACCTCGTCGGCGCGACGCCCGAGCAGATGCGCCGGCTGCGCGGCGCGCGCATCGGCATGGTGCTGCAGGACCCGCTGTCGTCGCTGAACCCGGTGCTGACGATCGGCGCGCAGCTCGTCGAGTCGCTGGCGCTGTCGCAGCCCGACTCGCCGCGCGCGGCGCTGCGCGAGCAGGCGGCGGCGGCGCTCGAACGCGTGGGCATCGGCGGCGGCGCGGCGCGGCTCGACGCGTTCCCGTTCGAGTTCAGCGGCGGCATGCGCCAGCGCGTCGTCGCGGCGATCGCCGTCGCGCGCCAGCCGGCGCTGCTGATCGCCGACGAGCCGACGACCGCGCTCGACGTGACGACGCAGGCGCAGTTTCTCGACCTGCTGCGGTCGCTGCGCGACGAGCACGGCATGGCACTGCTCCTCGTCACCCACGACCTCGGCATCGTCGGCCGCGCCTGCGACCGCATCGCGGTGATGTACGCCGGCCGCATCGTCGAATCGGGCGGCGCGCGCGACCTGCTCGAGCGCCCGCGCCACCCGTACACGCGCGCGCTGCTGCGCGCACTGCCGGCGCTGTCGGGGCCGCGGCTGGCGCGGATGCAGCCGATCGCCGGCGAGCCGCCGCTGGCCGGCGCGCCGCAGCAGGGCTGCCGCTTCGCGCCGCGCTGCGAGCACGCGGCGGCGCGCTGCCGCGCCGAGCACCCGCCGCGGCTCGTCTACGCCGACGGCGCCGAAGTGCTGTGCTGGCTGCAC
>CBDUBX010000474.1:0-1793 GCA_965365495.1 uncultured Burkholderiales bacterium | reverse complement strand
GCAGCGGCAAGTCGGCGGCATCGCCGGCAGGCCGACCCGGTCGTGCGCCGCGTTCGTCGAACGCCAATCGCCGCTCGGCCGCCGCGCGCCGGCCGTCGGCGGCGCCCGCGTCAATCGAACACCGCGCGCCACAGCGTCAGCACGGCATCGCGCGACGCCGCGTGCACCGCGTCGTCGAAGTGCGTCGGCTGCTCGTCGAGCCGCGCGACGTGCTGCGCGCGGCGCAGCTCGCGGTAGGCGTCGGCGGCGGCGCGGCCGACGCCCGGCGGCAGCAGACCGGCGGCCTCGGCGCGCTGCAGCAACGCGATGTTGCCGGCGTTGTCGAGCAGCTCGGCGTGGCGCGCGGCGTGCGCAAGGACGAGGAATTGCACCGCGAACTCGACGTCGAACATGCCGCCGGGACTGTGCTTGACGTCGAAGCGGCCGGCCGGAACCGGCCGCGCCGCGGCGACCTTGGCGCGCATCGCGCGGATCTCGTCGCGCAGCGCGCGCGCGTCGCGCGGCGCGGTCAGCACCGCACGCCGCGTGGCTTCGAAGCGCGGCGCGACGCCACCGGCGCCGCAGGCCCAGCGCGCGCGTGTCAGCGCCTGGTGCTCCCAGGTCCACGCGGTGTTGCCGCCGCGGCCGGCCTGGTAGCGCTCGAACGCGGTGATGCTGGTCACCAGCAGCCCCGAGCTGCCGTTGGGGCGCAGCGCGGTGTCGATGTCGAACAGCTCGCCGGCCGACGTGCGCAGCGTCAGCCAGCCGATCAGCTTGCGCAGGAACGCGGCGTAGACCGCCTGCGCGTGCTGCTGCGCGGCGGCGTCGGCCAGGTCGGCGTCGTCGTAAACGAAGACGACATCGAGGTCGCTGCCGTAGCCGAGCTCCTTGCCGCCGAGCTTGCCGTAGGCGATCACCGCCAGCGCCGGTGCTTCGCGGTCGCGCTGGCGGAAGCGCGCCCACGCCCAGCGCAGCGCGGTGTCGAGCACTGCGTCGGCCAGCGCCGACAGGTCGTCGGCGACCTGCTCGACGGTGAGCTCGCCTTCGAGGTCGCGCACCAACGTGCGGAACACCTCGGCGTGGTGCGCGTGGCGCAGCGCGTCGAGCAGCACCTCCTCGTCCTCCTCGCCGGCGCGCTGCCATGCGCTGCGCCGCGCGTCGAGGTCGGCGGCGAACGCGGCACGGTCGAAGCGCAGGTGCAACAGCCGCTCGTCGGCGAGTTCGTCGATGACGCCGGGGTGGCGCATCAGGTACTGCATCGACCAGCGCGCCATGCCGAGCAGCCGCAGCAGCCGGCGGTGCACCTGCGGCCGCTCGACGAGCAGCGCTAGATAGCTCTCGCGCTTGAGCAGCGACTCGACCCAGTCGACGAAGCGCAAGGCGCCGGTCTCGCTGCACTGGCCGTCGGCCATCGCCTGGGCGGTGGCGGTCATCAGCCGGCCGAGGCGCAGCCGGCTCGATTCGCGCAGCGCCTGCACGCGCGGCCGCTGCGCCCACGGCCGCAGCCGCTCGGCGAGCACCGGCGGCAGCTTGTCGAGCAGCGCGTCGCTGTCCACCGGCAGCGGGCCGGTGCCGCAGCTGCGGCAGCCGTCGCGGGCGGCGGGCGTCGAGCCATCGCGCAGCAGCGCGTCGAACTCGGCGGCGACGAACTCGCGCACCTCGCACAGCGCCGACAGCAGCGCGCAAGCGTCGGCGTGGCCGAGGCTCGCGGCGATCCAGCCGAGGTCGTCGTCGGCGGTCGGCAGCAGGTGCGTCTGGCGGTCGTCGAGGTACTGGATGCGGTGCTCGACGCGGCGCAGCAGCGTGTAGCCCGC
>CBDUBX010000473.1:0-1801 GCA_965365495.1 uncultured Burkholderiales bacterium | reverse complement strand
CGCCGTAGAACGCCGCGCCGGCAAGGAAGAAGGAGCCGCCGCCGCCGGCCGACGCAGCGCCGGGCGCGCGTCGCGCGGCGGCGGTGTCGCGATCGAAGCCCGCGCCGACCGCTAGGCGCGGCGCCGCCGCATGACGAACGTGAAGACCGCCCCGAACCGCCTGCGCGCGTGGCTAGGCGCCGCGGGGGTCGCGGCCGCGGCCGGCGTCGCCGCCACGCTCGCCGGCTGCGCCGTCGGCGAGCCGACCGCCGCGGTCGACGCGCGCTCGCCGGCGGCGATTCGCGCGCGCATCGTGCAGCTGCTGCCGCCGCGCACGCCCGACGCGGCCGGCTGGGCGGCCGACATCCAGGCCGCGTTCGCCGCGCTGCAGCTCGACGCCAGCGACGCGCAGCTGTGCGCGGCGATCGCCGTCACCGAGCAGGAGTCGGGGATGAAGGTCGACCCGCCGGTGCCCAACCTCGGCCGCGTCGCCCGCGCCGAAATCGAGCGCCGCGCGGCGGCGGTCGGGATCCCGAAGGTCGTCGTCGCCGCGGCGCTGCAGATCGACGCCGGCGACGGCCGCACGCTCGCCGAGCGCATCGACGCGGCGAAGACCGAAGGCGAGCTGAGCCGGCTGTACGAAGCGTTGATCGACCGGCTGCCGGTCGGGCGCCGGCTGCTCGCCGACCACAACCCGGTACGAACCGCCGGGCCGATGCAGGTGCAGATCGACTTCGCCGAGCGCCATGTGCAGTCGCGGCCGTATCCGTACCCGCTGCGAACGTCGCTGCGCGACGAGGCCTTCACGCGCCGCGGCGGGCTGTATTTCGGCATCGCCCACCTGCTCGACTACGCTGCCGACTACCCGGCGCTCCGCTACCGCTACGCCGACTACAACGCCGGCCGCTGGGCCAGCCGCAACGCGGCGTTCCAGAGCGCCGTCGCGCTGGCCAGCGGCATCGCGCTCGACCTCGACGGCGACCTCGTGTCGGCCACCGGCGCCGGGCCGACCGAGGCCGCGGTGCGCGCGCTGCTCGAGCCGCGCGGCGTCTCGCAGCGCGCGATCCGCCGCGCGCTCGAACGCGGCAACAGCGCCGACTTCGGCGACGACGCGGTGGTGCGCCGCGTCTGGGAGATCGCCGACGGCGTCGCCGGCCGCACGCTGCCGCGCGCGGTGATGCCGCAGATCGACCTGCACGGGCCGAAGATCCGCCGCAAGCTGACGACCGAGTGGTTCGCGCGTCGCGTCGACGAACGCGCGCGGGCGTGCAGCGAGCGCGGCGCCGCCGCGGTGGCGTCGTGAGGGCGGCCGCCGGCTCGTACGGCACCGCCGTGGGCCACGGGCGAGTCGATTGCTGCCGGGCTCGATCGATTCCAATCACCGGGGAGTTGCGATGACCGACACCGTCCATTCGATCCGCCGTTCCGCCCGCGGCATCGCGCTGGCCGCCGCACTGGCCGCCGCACCGCTGGCCGCTGTCGCCGCCGACGCCGTGCGCCCGGCGGCCGCCGCGGCGTCGGGCGCGAACGCGACCTACGCCGCCGAACGCGCCGCGTGCATGGACGACAAGCTGCAGCGCACGCGTGAGAACTGTTTGCAGGAAGCCGGCGCGGCGCGCGAAGAGCGCGTGCGCGGCAACCTGCCGGCGACCAAGCCGCCCGCCGACACGCTCGAGCAGAACGCGCTGCAGCGCTGCCAGGTCCACCAGCTGCCGGCCGAACGCGCCGCTTGCGAACAGATGGCACGCGGCCAGGGCGAGTCGAGCGGCTCGGTCGGCGGCGGCGGCCAGCTGAAGTCGACGACGACGATCACGATCGGCCC
>CBDUBX010000472.1:0-1809 GCA_965365495.1 uncultured Burkholderiales bacterium | reverse complement strand
CGGCGGCGATGCTCATCGCGAGGTTGATCGACGTGAAGCTCTTGCCTTCGCCGGGGATCGCGCTCGTGACCATGATCAGGTTGGCGTGCTTGACGCGCGCCTGCCCCTTGGCCATCACGTTGCCGATCAGCGGTCGCTTCAGCACGCGGTACTGATCGGCGAGCTGCGACCGTGGCGCACTCGGCGTGATGATCCCGCCGGCGGCCAGCGCGGTGAGGTCGAGCTCGACCTGGCGCGACACCGCCGTCGGCTCGGCGCGCGCCGACCACGCCGCGGGTTCGATCGGCGCCGCAGCGCGCCACGTGCCTTCGTCGCCTCTCGGCTCGGCGCGCGCGGGCGGCGCGTCCAGATCGGGGATGTCGACGCCGGCTTGCCGCAGTTGCTCGAGGCGCTGTGCGGCCTGTTCGATCAAGCTAGTCATGGAGTGTGCCGCTCAGACGGTGAGGCGTGACGTCAGCGCCATCGCGACCATGCCGGCCACGAACAGCGACACCAGGCCGGCCGCGGCCGATCCGAAGCGCAGCAGGCCGACGCGTTCGCGACGGCGGTCGACGTCGGACATCACGAGGCTGATCACGCCGAGCATCGGCAGCCCGGTCTTCTGCCGCAGGTCGTCGGCGGTGTCGAACGTCGGCCGCAGCTGGCTCAGCGCGAACGCGACCAGCAGCCCGCCGCCGATGCCGGCGGCCAGCGCCAGCGGCAGCAGCACGAGCCGGTTCGGCGCGACCGGCTTCGGCGACACGCGCGGTGGGTCGATGAGGCGGAAGTCGGCGACGCCCGACGCCACTTCCAGTTCGCCCGACATCACCGCGGCCTGGCGCCGCGCAACGAGGTCCTGGTAGTTGCGCTTGATGACCTCGTAGTCGCGGTTGAGCTGCGCGGCTTCGGCTTCGAGCTGTGGCGCGGTCTTCAGCGCGGCGCGCGCCTGCGCCAGCCGCGACGCGTACTCGGCTACGCGCGCCCGCAGCGCCGCGACCTGCACTTCGGAGGCCGCCAGCAGGCGGCCGAGCTCCTGCGCGGCCAGGCTCGTCTGGCCGCCGCCGGGGCCGGGGTGGGCCAGCGCCGATTTGCGCAGCTCGGCGACTTCCTTCTTCTTCTGCGCTTCGAGGTCGTCGATCAGACGGCGAATCGTGACGATGTCGGGGTGGCGGTCGGTGTAGCGCTGCTGCAGCGCGTCGAGGTTGCGCCGCAGAGCGTCGAGCCGGGCGTCGATCTCGGGCGTCGACACCGCCATCTGCGACTCCTGCATCAGGCTCTGCGTGACGACGTTGGCGCCCTGGCCGCGCTCGGCATCGAGCTGGGCCTTGGCGGCGTTGCGCGAGTTCTCGGCCTCGCGCAGCTGCAGCTGCGCCTGCGCGAGCTGGTCGGCGATCTCGCGCACCCGCGACGCCGAGTCCTTGCCGTCGGCCGACTGCAGGTCGATGTTGCGCAGGCGGAAATCCTTGACGCGCGCCTCGGCCTCTTCGAGCCGGTTCTCGTACTGCTTGATCTGCTCGTTGAGGAAGGTCTTCGCCGAATCGGTGTCCTTGCGCGACGCGCCGAGACTCGACTCGACGAAGATCGACACCAGCGACTGGATCACGCGCTTGGCCTTGTCCTGGTTCTCGTCGCGGTAGTTCAGCGTGTAGAGGTTGTCGCGGCCGGTGTTGCGGATCGACACCGACTTGGCCAGCTCTTCGACGACCGCCTCCTGCTGCACCTTGCTGCCGGCGCCGAGGTCGAGGTCGGCCATCCGCACGAGCTTCTCGAGATTCGGCCGGCTCAGCAGCGTGCGGCTGAGCATGTTGATCTGCTGCTCGACGTTGGGCT
>CBDUBX010000471.1:0-1834 GCA_965365495.1 uncultured Burkholderiales bacterium | reverse complement strand
CAGGGGTAGGCCGCTTTGCTCAGCGACCCAGGTGCGGAGCAGCGTCGAGGAGATGACGCGGCTGACTTTTCTGCCGGTGAGAAAGTAAAGCGCCCAGGCTGCATCTTCCGGCGGTGCGGCGCTGAAATAGCTGACCAGGGCGGCAACCTTTTCATTGGTGCGATTTGTTTCATCTAGCGCGGTGTAAAGCTCGGTGAATCGCTGCATAGGGTTTATTCAAGGCCGCGGCCATGCGGCGCGGCGCGCTTGCCGCGGGCGCCCTTGCGGCGGTACGCGTCGGCGCCGATGTAGCCGACCGCGGTCTGCAGCGGATCGGGGATGTGTTCGGGGTCGGCGACGTCGTCGCGAGCGTCGGGCTTGGCGTGGACGAAGCGCCGGTCGTAGGTCTGCTGCAGCGGGTTCGGAATCGGCGCGTCGTCGGGCAGCATGCGCTGCTGCGACCGCGCCTGCTGCAACGCGCGCTTGTCGAACGTCTGCTGCAGCGGGTTCGGGATCGGCGCGTCGTCGGGGATTTCGCGCTGGCGCCGCTCCTGTTGCAGCGCGCGCTTGTCGAAAGTCTGCTGCAGCGGGTTCGGGATCGCGCCGCCCTCACCGGGTTCGTAGCGCGCTGCGTTTCTCTGCGGCTGGGCGCGGTCGGCGCCGCCGCGATCGGCGCCGCGCGGCGGCGGCGGCTGACGCTCGTAGCGGTCGGCCGCGTCCGGCGGCGCCGGCCGTGGGCCCGGACCGCGGACGGGCGGCGCGGCATCGCGTTCGCCGTGGCGCTTGCCGCGGCGGTTGCGGCCGCGGCGCTCGGTGTCGCCGTGCGCGCCAGCTGGCGCGCCGCGCAGCGTGCGCACGTCGTGCTCGTCGAGGTCGACCCAGACGCCGCGCTTGAGCCCGCGCGGCAGCACCACCGGGCCGTAGCGGATGCGGATGAGGCGGCTGACCGCGTGGCCGACCGCCTCGAACAGCCGCCGCACTTCGCGGTTGCGCCCTTCGGTGATGACGACGCGGTACCAGCGATTGACGCCGTCGCCGCCGCCGTCGTCGACGCTCTTGCACGCGCAGCGCTGGCCGTCGATGTCGACGCCGTCGAGCAGCCGCTTGCGCTCGGCGTCGTCGAGCGCGCCGAGCGAGCGAACCGCGTATTCGCGCTCGATGCCGAAGCGCGGGTGCATCAGCCGGTTGGCCAGATCGCCCGAGTTCGTGAACAGCAGCAGCCCTTCGGTCGCGATGTCGAGCCGGCCGACCGACTGCCACTTGCCCTGCGCCAGCCGCGGCAGGCGGCGGAAGACCGTCGGCCGCTGCTGCGAGTCGTCGTGGCTGACGACTTCGCCGGCGGGCTTGTGATAGGCCAGCACGCGCGGCGCCACCGGCGACGCGACGCGCCAGCGCACCGGCTTGCCGTCGACCTCGATGCGGTCGCCGTGGGCGACGCGCTGCCCGGTGTGCGCGGTCTCGCCGTTGACCGTGACGCGACCGGCGGCGACCATCTGTTCGAGGTCGCGGCGCGAACCGACCCCGCTTTGCGCCAGCACCTTGTGCAGCTTCGGCGACTCGGGCTCGGCGGCGAGAATGCGGCGCTCGGCGTCGTGCGGCGACGGCGCAGCCGCGCTTCCGCCGGCCGCGACGTCGCCGTCCCGTGACGGCGCGGCATCGCGCGGCGGGTCGTCGGTGGCCGCGGCCGCTGGCGTCATCGGGTCGCTGCCGGCAGCCGCGGGATCGACTTCGGCAGCGGCGTCGAACGCGCCCGACAGCACTTCGGCGAATACCGCGCCGGTGTCGGGCGGCGGTTCGATCGGCGTGGCAGGGCCGGCGGGCGGCGCGGCGTCGGCGTCGGCGCCCGCGACGGCGC
>CBDUBX010000470.1:0-1838 GCA_965365495.1 uncultured Burkholderiales bacterium | reverse complement strand
CGTGCTCGAACAGCGTCGCCATCTCCCACATCACCCAGTGCGAGATGCCGTTCAGACGGAACGCCATTGCGGTCGCCGCGGCGACCGCGCCGACGCCGATCGCCGCGCCGGTCCACAGCAGCAGGCTCGTCGCCGCGGCGGCGGCGATCAGGCCGACGCTGAGCACTTGGTTCACGGTCTCGAACGCGGTGACGAGGCGCATCTGCGCGTGCGCGGTGACCATGAACTCCTGCATCGCGCTGCGCGCGTACGCCGCTTCGCGCTGGGCGTGCGAGAACAGCTTGACGGTGGCGATGTTGGTGTACGCGTCGGTGACGCGGCCGGTCATCAGCGACCGCGCGTCGGCCTGGCTCTTGGCGACGCGGCCCAGCCGCGGCACGAAGTACCACAGCACGACCGCGTAGACGGCGACCCAGGCGACGAACGGCAGCGCCAGCCGCGGGTCGAACGCCGCCAGCACGCCGATCAGCGTGACGAAATAGATGCCGACGTAGACGCCGATGTCGGCGACGATCAGCCAGGTGTCGCGCACCGCGAGCGCGGTCTGCATCACCTTGGTCGCGATACGGCCGGCGAACTCGTCCTGGAAGAACGCCAGGCTCTGCTCGAGCATGCCGCGGTGGAACACCCAGCGCAGCCGCATCGGAAAGTTGGCGTACAGCCCTTGGTACTTGAACAGCGCCTGCAGCGCGGCGAACGCGATGCTCGCCAGCAGCACGCCGCCGAGCACGGCCAGCGTCGTGCCGTGCTCGGCCCACAACTGCTGCGGCTCGGCGCGGCCGAGCACGTCGACGACGTGCGCCATCATGCTGAACAGCAATGCCTCGAACGCGCCGATCGCCGCGGTGAACAGCGTCACGAGTGCGAGGTAGGGCCGCGCGCCCTTCGAGCATTCCCAGACGAACGCGAAGAAGCCGGCCGGCGGTGCCGGCGGCAGCGCAGCGGGATACGGATCGACGAGACGCTCGAAACGCTGGAACACGCGGCCTCCGGGGGCGCCTGGTCGGGCAACCGCGGTGCGTGCCGCGACGGCCCAAAAACACGAACCCCCCGGTCCTTGCGGGCGGGGGGTGGGCGGCGTGGAAGCCGCCGATGGGGCTCCGGAGGGTTTACGTCCGGGGCTCCGTGCGGCGCGAGAAGTGCGCCTGCGAGGTTGCCTGTGACAGGCGACCCGAGGATAAGCCGCCGGCGCGGCGCGCGCAAGCGATTCGCGGCGCGTGAGGTCAGCCGGGCTGCAGCAGCCGCGCCACGAGCCCCTCGACGCGCGCCGCAACGTCGCGGTCGGCGACGATCGGCCGACCCCACTCGCGGTCGGTCTCGCCGGGCCACTTGTTGGTCGCATCGAAACCCACTTTGCCGCCGAGCCCACTGGTCGGCGACGCGAAGTCGAGGTAGTCGATCGGCGTGTGGGCGACGAGCGTCGTGTCGCGCACCGGGTCCATCCGCGTCGTGATCGCCCAGATCACTTCCTTCCAGTCGCGCGCGTCGACGTCGTCGTCGACGACGACGATGAACTTCGTGTACATGAACTGGCGCAGGAAGCTCCAGACGCCGAACATCACGCGCTTGGCGTGGCCGGCGTAGGCCTTCTTGATCGCCACCACCGCGAGGCGGTAGCTGCAGCCTTCGGGCGGCAGGTAGAAGTCGACGATCTCGGGAAACTGCTTCTGCAGGATCGGCACGAAGACCTCGTTCAGCGCGACGCCGAGCACCGCCGGCTCGTCGGGCGGCTTGCCGGTGTAGGTCGAGTGGTAGATCGGGTCGCGGCGGTGCGTCATCCGCGCGATGCGGAACACCGGGAACCAGTCCTGCTCGTTGTAGTAGCCGGTGTGGTCGCC
>CBDUBX010000469.1:0-1843 GCA_965365495.1 uncultured Burkholderiales bacterium | reverse complement strand
CGATCGAGCCGATAGACTTCGCCGCGATGCGCCGCCGACCCGCTCGATTTACCGCCCGCCCCGCTGCGCCGCGGCGTCCGCCGCTCGCGGCAGGGTTGGCGTTGGCCTTGGCGCTGGCCCTGGCGCTCGCGATGCCGCCGCCGGCCGCCGCCCAGTGGACGTGGCGCGACAAGGACCGCCGGGTCAACGCCAGCGACCGTCCGCCGCCGCCCGACATCCCCGACCGCGACATCCTGACCCGACCGCGCCGCGCCGCCGCGCCGCGGGCCGCGCCGGCGTCGGCCGCGTCGGCGGCGTCGGTCGCGGCCGCCGCGGCTCGGGCGGCGTCGACCCCCGGGGAGCGCGAACTCGTCGCGCGCAAGCTCGCCGGCGACGCCGCCAGCGCCGCGCAGTCGCGTGCGCAGGAGCAGCGCGCCGCAGCGCTGCGCGAGCAGAACTGCCGCCTCGCGCGCAACCAGCTGGCCGCGCTGCAAAGCGGCCAACGCATCGCGCGCTTCGACGCCCAGGGCGGGCGGGAAGTGCTCGACGACGCCGGCCGTGCCGCCGAGGCGCAGCGCGCGCGCGACGTCGCCGCGGCGAGCTGCCGCTAGCCGGCGATCGACCCGGTCGCGTCGTCGGCCACGTGGTCGGCCGTGTCCGCGGGCGCGGCGGGCGCTGCCGCAGCATCGCGTGGCGACCGTCGGCGCAGCGACGCGGCGCGCTGGCCGCGCGTCGATCGGCTCTGCTGCTGCGAACGCAAGCGGCGCGCGGCCTTCGGATCGACCTGCAGCGGCCGGTAGACCTCGACGCGATCGCCGTCGCGCAGTACGGTGTCGCTGCGCTGCACGCGCCCCCACACCCCGCAGCGCAGCGCTGCCGCGTCGAGCGCGTGCCGCTCGACGACGCCGCTCGCGGCGAGCGCGTCGGCTAGCGTCGCGCCGTCGGCCAGATCGACCGACGAGTCGTCGAACAGCCCCGGCGCCGGGCAGTAGACGACGTCAACGCGCACCGTGCAATTCCTCGGCGCGCTGGACGAACGATTCGACGAAGGTCTCGGCGATGCGGTCGAACGCCGGGCTGATCAACAGCCCGAGCGCGCGGTTCGAGAACGCCCAGCGCAAGTCGAACTCGACCTTGCACGCGCCGCTGGCGTCGCCGCCGCTGCCGAGCGCTTCGAAGCGCCAGTGTCCTTCGAGCTTCGAAAACGGCCCTTCGACGAGCTTCATCGCGACCGACCGGCCCGGTTCCTCGCGGTTGCGCGTCGTGAACGACTGGCGCACGCCCTTGAACGCGAGGCCGAGCCGCGCGGTGACGCCGTCGTCGTGGCGCGCGACGATCTCGGCCGCGCTGCACCACGGCAGGAACTGCGGATAGGCGGGGACATCGGTCACGAGGTCGTACATCTCGCGCGGCGTGTACCAGAGCAGAACCGACTTGCGCACGTGCCTCATACTGGCGATCGATTGTAGGCAGCGCCCCTGTCGTCGCCGCCTTCGCGCCTGTACCCGAACCCATGTCGTCGATCGCCGAGAACCGCCGCGCCCGCTTCGAGTACACGATCGACGAACGCTTCGAAGCCGGCATGGTCCTCGAAGGCTGGGAGGTCAAGGCGATCCGCGCCGGCCAGGTTCAGCTGACCGACGGCTACGTGCTCGTTCGCGACGGCGAGCTGTACCTGATCGGCTGCCGCATCGACGCGCTGCGGTCGGCATCGACACACGTCCACCCCGAGGCCGACCGGACGAAGAAGCTGCTGCTGCACAAGGACGAGATCCGGCGGCTGACCGGCAAGGTCGAGCAGCGCGGCTACACGCTGGTGCCGCTGAACCTGCACTACAAGGGCGGCCGCGTGAAGGCCGAGATC
>CBDUBX010000468.1:0-1854 GCA_965365495.1 uncultured Burkholderiales bacterium | reverse complement strand
CTGGTACACCGCGTACACGCCGTACCAGGCCGAGATCTCGCAGGGCCGGCTCGAGATGCTCGTCAACTTCCAGACGATGGTCTGCGACCTGACGGCGATGGACGTCGCCAACGCGTCGATGCTCGACGAGGCGACCGCCGCCGCCGAGGCGATGACGCTGGCGCGGCGCAGCGTGAAGAGCCGGTCGAACACGATCGTCGTCGCCGGCGACGCCCACCCGCAGACAATCGAGGTCGTGCGCACCCGCGCCGAGACGCTCGGCATCACCGTCGTCCTCGCGGGGTCGGCCGCCGAATGGGACGCGCTGCTCGACGGCGGCGACTACTTCGCGGTGCTCGCGCAGATGCCGGCGACGAGCGGCTCGATCCACGACCTCGGCGGCGACGCCGACCGCGTCCACCGCCACGGCGCTGCGCTGATCGTCGGCGCCGACCTGCTCGCACTGACGCTCGTGAAGCCACCGGGCGACATCGGCGCCGACATCGCCTACGGCACGACGCAGCGCTTCGGCATGCCGATGGGCGGCGGCGGGCCGCACGCCGCCTATCTCGCGTGCCGCGACGCGTTCAAGCGCCACCTGCCGGGGCGGCTCGTCGGCATCAGCGTCGACGCCCACGGCGACGTCGCCTACCGCCTCGCGTTGCAGACGCGCGAGCAGCACATCCGCCGCGAAAAGGCGACGAGCAACATCTGCACCGCGCAGGTGTTGCCGGCGGTCGTCGCCGCGTGCTACGCGGTCTACCACGGTCCGCACGGGCTGACGGCGATCGCCGAACGCGTCGCGCGGCTCGCCGCGACGCTGGCGCGCGGGCTGCGCGAGCTGGGCTGCACGGTGCGCACCGAGGCCGTGTTCGACACGATCACCGTCGACACCGGGGCGGCCACCGCCGACATCGCCGCGCGCGCCGTCGCCGCCGGCATGAACCTGCGTCGCTACCGCGAATGGGGTGACACGATGCTGGGTGTCGCGCTCGACGAGACGACGACGCCGGCCGACGTCGAGGCGCTGTGGCGCGTGTTCGCGCCCGCCGGCCGCGCGCTGCCGGCGTACGCCGCGTGCGCCGCCGGCGCCGAGCCGATGATCCCGCCCGAACTGCGCCGCTCGCGGCCGTTCCTCGCGCACCCGGTGTTCAACACCCACCACAGCGAGACCGAGATGCTGCGCTACCTGCGGCGTCTGGCCGACAAGGACCTCGCGCTCGACCGCACGATGATCCCGCTCGGGTCGTGCACGATGAAGCTCAACGCGACGAGCGAGATGATCCCGATCACCTGGCCCGAGTTCGCGAACCTGCACCCGTTCGCGCCGCGCGACCAGCAGGCGGGGCTGTACGCGATGGCCGACCAGCTCGCCGGCTGGCTCGCCGACGCCACTGGCTACGCCGCGGTCGACCTGCAGCCCAACGCCGGCAGCCAGGGCGAGTACGCCGGCTTGCTCGCGATCCGCGCGTGGCACGCGGCGCGCGGCGAAGCGCACCGCAATGTCTGCCTGATCCCCGAAAGCGCGCACGGCACCAACCCGGCGAGCGCGCAGATGGCCGGGATGCGGGTCGTCGTCACGAAGTGCGACGACCGCGGCAACGTCGACCTCGCCGACCTGCGCGCGCACTGCGAGCGCCACCGCGACGACCTCGCCGCGGTGATGATCACCTACCCCAGTACGCACGGCGTCTTCGAAGGTGCGGTGCGCGAACTGTGCGGCGTCGTCCACGCGCACGGCGGGCGCGTCTACATCGACGGCGCGAACATGAACGCGCTGGTCGGCGTCGCCGCGCCGGGCGAGTTCGGCGGCGACGTCAGCCACCTGAACCTGCACAAGACGTTCTGCATCCCGCACGGCGGCGGCGGCCCCGG
>CBDUBX010000467.1:0-1854 GCA_965365495.1 uncultured Burkholderiales bacterium | reverse complement strand
GCGCGTGCGGCACGTAGGCGAGCAGCTCCTGCTGCGGCACCGGCGACAGCCGGTCGCCGGCCTTGGCTTCGATCCGCGCGCTCGTGATGCGGAAGGTGTCGGGCACTGCGGCGGCGTTGTCGGCCAGCGGCAGCGGATTGCCGACCCGCTTGAGCTCGGCGGTACCGACGTAGCGGCCCTCGTGGCCGAGGACCTCGCCGGTGACCGGGTCCAGCAGCGGCACGAGCTGGCGGAACAGGCGGAAGTCGCGCGCGCCGGCGAGGTCGCCGCGAACGTAGGCGACCTCGCCGCGCGACAGCATCACGCGGCCTTCCTGCGTCGCGACGATGCGCGGCGCGGCGTCGAGCGCGTCGCCGTCGAACACCGTCGCCTCGTCGAGGAACGGCGCGATCAGGTGCAGCGGGATCGACGCGATCGCGCCGCCGGCGAGCGTCTCGGCGCGCACCCGCGGCGACAGCCGCACCGTGCCGGCCGGCTCGCCGCTGCCGGCCAGCCGCAGCCGCGCGCGGCCGCCGTCGCGTTCCAGCACCAGCACCTGGCCGGGATAGATCAGGTGCGGGTTGCGGATCTGCGCGAGGTTCATTCCCCACAGCTCGGGCCAGCGCCACGGCGCGCGCAGGAACAGCGTCGAGATGTCCCAAAGCGTGTCGCCCGGTTGGACGACGTGGCGGTCGGGTGCGTTCGGCGCCAGGTCGGCCAGCGGGACGCCGGCCTGCGCGACCTCGCGCGCCGTCTCGCGCCACTCGGGCCGCACCGGCAGCGTCGCCGCGGTCTGCGCGGTCGCCGCGGTGGCCGCTGCGGCGAGCAGCACGGCAGCGGCCAGCCGCGCCGGGCGCGCGGCGCGGCGCGAACGACGACCTTCGGGGGAACTCATCACGGCATCGGCCTTTCGACAGCGCGGCGTACGGGCGGGATGCCAAAATCGCGCCCGGCGCCTCGTCGCGGTTGTCGTCGCCGCGCGCCGGCTGCGCAACCGCAGCGACACGGGCGACGATCCTCAGACACGGTCGCAGATTCTGCCCGTAAAGCCTTGATGCCGGAACGAAACCGGCGCCGGGCGCGGCGTCGGCGGCGGCCTCGCGACGGCGCCGCGTTGCATCGGCTCCACAGCGCGTTGCGAGCTGTTTCGTCGAACCGCGCGAACCCCCGAAACCCGCCACGCGAATCCGCCCCTATGGCCCTGCTTCCGATCCTGCACTACCCCGACCCGCGGCTGGCCACCGTCGCCCGCCCGGTCGCCGCCGTCGACGGCCGCGTGCAGCGCCTCGTCGACGACATGGTCGAGACGATGCGCGCCGCCGACGGCGTCGGCCTCGCGGCGACGCAGGTCGACGTCCACGAACGCATCGTCGTGATCGACGCCGACGACACGCGGGCGACACCGCTGGTGCTGATCAACCCCGAGATCGTCCGCGCCAGCGACGACCGTGTCGTCAACGAAGAGGGCTGCCTGTCGGTGCCGCAGGTCTACGACCGCGTCGAGCGCGCCTCGCGCGTCACCGTGCGCGCGCTCGACCGCGACGGCGCCGAGTTCGAGGTCGACGCCGAAGGGCTGCTCGCGGTGTGCATCCAGCACGAGATGGACCACCTGCTCGGCCGCGTGTTCGTCGAATACCTGAGCCCGCTGAAGCGCGACCGGATCCGCACGCGGATGCTGAAAAAGGCGCGCGAAGCGCAGCGCGTCGGGTGAGCCCGGCGGGCGCCGCGGCGCGGCCGACGGTGGCGTTCGCCGGCACGCCGGCGTTCGCGCGCACCGCGCTCGACGCGCTGCTCGCCGCCGGCCTCGCCGCGCCGCTGGTGCTGACCCAGCCCGACCGCCCCGCCGGGCGGGGGCTGCGGCCGCAGCCGTCGGCG
>CBDUBX010000466.1:0-1878 GCA_965365495.1 uncultured Burkholderiales bacterium | reverse complement strand
CGGCGCTGCCGGTCGGCGGCTACAGCCACTCCGAAGGGCTCGAAACCGCGGTCGACGCCGGCATCGTCACCGACGAAGCGACCGCCGGCGAATGGCTGCTGTCGCAGCTCGACGTCGCACTGGCGCGGTCGGAACTGCCGCTCGTGGCCCAGGCGTGGCACGCGTGGCGCGATCGACGAGACGACCGCGTCGCCGCGCTGCATGCGTGGGTGCTGGCGACGCGCGAAAGCGCCGAAGCACGTGCGCAGTCGCTGCAGACCGGGCGCGCGCTGCTCGATTGGCTGCGCAACGGCCGCGACGCCGCCGACCCGCGCATCTCGACGCTGGCGGCGCTTGCACCGGCGCCGACGTGGCCGGAAGCGTTCGCGCTTGCGGCGGTGCTCGCCGGCGCGGCGGCGCGCGACGCACTCCTCGCCTTCGGCTGGAGTTGGGCCGAGAACCAGACGCAGGCCGCGACGAAGGCGGTGCCGCTCGGACAAGCGGCGGCGCAGCGCGTGTTGTCGCGGCTCGCGGCGGCGCTGCCGCCGCACGTCGACGCCGCGCTGGTCTGCGCCGACGGCGATCGCCAGGCCTACGCGCCGATGCTCGCGATCGCCGCCGCGCAGCACGAGGCGCAGTACGCACGGCTGTTCCGATCGTGACCGCCGAACCGTCACCGCGGGTCGCGACCGCTCGTCGACGACGACGCCGCCAGCCGCGACCTGCCGGCGGCGCGCCGTCGGCCGCCACGCATCGCAGCGAACGGCGCGCGGCGGCGGCATCATCGACGTCTGGGAAGCCGTGCTTCCGGAGCCGCCGATGACCACACCGCCGCTCGATCGCCGCGCACTGTCGGCGTCCATCACCGCAACGCGGGCATTGCTCGCCGCGGCGCTGACCGCCGCCGTGGGCGCAGCGCAGGCGCGCGTCGGCGTCGATCTGCAGTTGGCAATGCCGATGGCGCCGCGGTGGCTCGGCGCGGCGGGTCCGTCCGCCGTTGCGGGGCCGACCGCGGCGGTCGGCCTCGGCGTCGGCTGGCGGAACGGTCGCGGCCACCGCTACGGACGGCATTGGCACGGCTCGCGCGGCGGCTTTGGACTGTGGCTGGCGCCGACGATCGTCTGGCCGCTCACCGTGTCGCCCGCACCCGCAATCGTCGTCGCATCGCCGCCGCCGCCGCTCGAACCGCCGCTGCGCCCCGAGCCGACCGTCGAATCGCGCCACGGCCAAGACGCGCAGCAGCTCGAAGCCGACCGCCGCGACTGCGACCGCTGGGCGACGACGCAGCCGGCGGCGATGGCCGACGCCGACGTCTTTCACCGCGTCGTCGCGGTCTGCCTCGACGGTCGCGGCTACACGGTGCGCTGACCGCACCGGCGACCGCACCCGGCGGTGCCGCCACGCGGCGCCGCGCACGCTTCGTGCATCATCGTCGCGCCATGGGTCCGACATCGAATGCCGTTCCGCGTCGAACGAAGAAGCGGCCGCCGCTGCGCGTCGGCGTCGGCGGGCCGGTCGGCTGCGGCAAGACGACGCTCGTCGAAAAGCTGTGCAAGGCGATGCGCGACCGCTGGGACCTGGTCGTCGTCACTAACGATATCTACACGAAGGAGGATCAGCGGCTGTTGACCGTTGCCGGCGCGCTGCCCGCCGAGCGGATCGTCGGCGTCGAGACCGGCGGCTGCCCGCACACCGCGATCCGCGAGGACGCGTCGATCAACCTCGACGCCGTCGACCGCCTGCTCGAACGCTTTCCCGACGCCGACATCGTCTTCATCGAGTCGGGTGGCGACAACCTGGCCGCGACCTTCAGCCCCGAGCTCAGCGACCTGACGATCTACGTCATCGACGTCGCCGCCGGCGAGAAGATCCCGCGCAAGGGCGGCCCCGGCATCACCA
>CBDUBX010000465.1:0-1885 GCA_965365495.1 uncultured Burkholderiales bacterium | reverse complement strand
GCGCGCCTGCTCGCGCAGGATCGCCAGCGTGCGGAACGTGTAGCCGCTGTGCAGCGGGACCGAGTGGTCCAGCACGTGCAGCACCTTGAAGGTCACGCCGGGCCCTCAGTGAGCACGATCACGCCGCGACGGCCTCGGGCGCCGGCGAGAGGCGCGACCGACGGCTGTCGCCGTCGACGACGACGCGCAGGAAGGCTTCGAACATCAGCAGCGACCACAGCGGCGCGCTGTGGTCGCGCAGCCCGGACTGGTGCGCCTGCACGATCTGTTCGAGCGCGCGCCGGTCGAACCAGCCGGTCGCGGCGATGCGCTCGCCGAGGACCGCGTCGCGCACGCGCGCGGCGAGCGGGCCGCGGAACCAGCGCGCCAGCGGCACCGAGAAGCCCATCTTCGGCCGGTACAGCACGTCGTGCGGCAGCCGCGGCTCCATCGCCTTTTTCAGCAGCAGCTTGCCTTCGTTGCCGCGCACCTTCAGGTTCGACGGCAGCGTCGCCAGCCACTCGACCAGCGGGTGGTCCATCAGCGGCTCGCGCACTTCGAGGCTGTGCGCCATGCTCGCGCGGTCGACCTTGGTGTTGATGTCGCCGACGAGGTAGGTCTTCAGGTCGAGGTACTGCACCAGCGCCAGCGGGTCGTCGGTGTTCGCCGCCGCGGCGTGGCGTTCGAACACCTGCTGCGCACGGTAGCCGCCGATCTCGCGCTTGAACGCCGCGCTGTACAGCTGCTCGCGCATCTCGCTGCGCAGGATGCTGACGCTGTGGCAATACGCCTCGACCGACGTCCGCGCCATGCCCTGGAAGGTCGTCTTCGCGCGCAGCACCCGCGGCGCCCAGTCGGCCTTGGGGTACACGCGGCCGAGCAGCCCGAAGACCGGCTGGCGGAAGCCCGCCGGCAACGCCGAGCGCATCCGCTCTTCCATCAGGTGCAGCCGGTAGCGGCGGTAGCCGGCGAAGGTCTCGTCGCCGCCGTCGCCCGACAGCGCGACGGTCACATGCTTGCGCGCAAGCTGGCAGACGCGGTAGGTCGGCATCGCGCTGCTGTCGGCATACGGCTCGTCGTAGAGCCGCGCCAGCGTGTCGATCAGGTCGAAGTCGTCGCTGCGCACGGTTTCAACGCGGTGGCGCGTCGCGTACCGGTCGGCGACCTTCTGCGCGAACTCGCTTTCGTTGAACTGCGGGTCGTCGAAGGCGATCGAGCAGGTGTTGACCGGGCCGTCGGACAGCCCGGCCATCGCCTGCACGACGGCGCTCGAATCGACGCCGCCGCTGAGGAACGCGCCGAGCGGCACCTCGGCGATCATTCGCAGGCGCACGCTGTCGGCCAGCCGCGACCGGAGCTCGTCGCACGCGTCGGCCAGCGAGATCGGGTTGTCGAGCGTGTAGCGCAGGTCCCACCAGGCGCGCGGCTCGCCGACCGGCTCGCCGCGGCGGATCGCGAGCGAGTGCCCGGGCGACAGCTTGCGCGCGCCGGCGAACACGGTACGCGGCTCGGCGACGTAGCCGAGCGCGAAGTACTCCTCGAGCGCCAGCGGGTCGAGGTCGCGCTTCAGCCCGCCGCCGCTGCCGCGGTAGGCCAGCAGGCTCTTCAGCTCGCTGCCGAACAGCAGCGTGCCGTCGGCCAGCACCGCGTAGTGCAGCGGCTTCACGCCGAGCCGGTCGCGCGCCATGAACAGCGTCTGCCGGTTGCGGTCCCACAGCACGAACGCGAACATCCCGCGGAAGTGCTGCACGCAGTCCTCGCCCCACTGCTCCCACGCGTGGACGATGCACTCGGTGTCGCTCTTCGTGTGGAAGACGTGGCCGGCGGCCTGCAGCTCGGGGATCAGCTCGCGGTAGTTGTAGATCTCGCCGTTGAAGACGACGACGACCGAGCCGTCCTCGTTGAA
>CBDUBX010000464.1:0-1903 GCA_965365495.1 uncultured Burkholderiales bacterium | reverse complement strand
GCGCCGACGACGTGCTGAACAACAACCGGATGCGCGGCGAGCTCGCCGCCGCGGCCGCGGCGATGCAGCTGCTGTCGCCCGACCGCGCGCTGCGCGCCGAAGGCATCGCGACGCTGCGCCGCCAGGCCGACGAGGCCAAGCTGCCGCTGATCGAACGCGCCGCCGCCGCCGAAACCGACGCCGAGTTGCGCGACCAGCTCGAGCTGCTGCGCGCCGCGGTCGGCGTGTCGTCGGCCGACGCGGCGCGGCGGCTCGAAGCGGCGCGGCTGCTCGGCGCGAGCCGCCAGCCGGCGACGCGCGCGCTGCTGCTCGAGAGGCTCGCCGACGAGAACGACGCGGCAGTGACCGCCGCGCTGCGCGCGTCGCTGGCGCAGGTCGAGCGGCGGCTGGCGTGGGGCGAGGCGCTCGGCGTCGCATTCACCGGCGTGTCGCTCGGGTCGATCCTGATGCTCGTCGCGCTCGGCCTGGCGATCACCTACGGGCTGATGGGCGTGATCAACATGGCCCACGGCGAGCTGATGATGGTCGGCGCCTACGCGACGTGGCTCGTGCAGAACGCGTTCCGCGACCACCTGCCGGCGTGGTTCGACGCCTACGTGCTGGTCGCGATGCCGGTCAGCTTCGCCGCGGCCGCGCTGGTCGGCGCGGTGCTCGAGCGCACGGTGATCCGCTGGCTCTACGGCCGGCCGCTCGAAACGCTGCTCGCGACGTGGGGCATCAGTTTGATCCTGATGCAGTCGGTGCGCAGCGTGTTCGGCGCGCAGAACGTCGGCGTCGAGAACCCGTCGTGGCTGTCGGGCGGGTGGCAGGTTCTGCCGAACCTGACGCTGCCGTACAACCGGCTGGCGATCGTCGCCTTCGCCGCGCTGGTGCTGGCCGCGGTCGCGCTCGTGATCTCGAAGACGCGGCTCGGCCTGTTCGTCCGCGGCGTCACCGGCAACCGGCGGATGGCGGCGTGCGTCGGCGTCGACACCGCGCGCGTCGACACGTGGGCGTTCGCGCTCGGCGCCGGCATCGCCGGGCTCGCCGGCTGCGCGTTGAGCCAGGTCGGCAACGTCGGCCCCGACCTCGGCCAGGGCTGGATCGTCGACTCGTTCCTCGTCGTCGTCTTGGGCGGCGTCGGCCAGCTCGCCGGCACCGTCTACGCCGGCCTCGGCCTCGGCGTGCTGAACAAGCTGCTCGAAGGCTGGGCCGGCGCAGTGCTGGCGAAGATCTTCGTGCTCGTGTTCATCGTCGCGTTCATCCAGAAGCGGCCGCAGGGGATCTTCGCGCTGAAGGGGCGCGGCGCCGAAGCATGACGCGCGCCGCGCACGCCGGGGCCGACGCGATGCGGCGGCCGATCCTCGGACCCGCCGGCTGGGCCGCGGTCGCCGCGGCGGCGGTCGTCGTTGCCGTCGTCGTGCCGGTCGCGAACCTGCTCGTGCCGGCCGACAGTCCGCTGCACGTCGCCGACTTCCACGTCGGTCTGCTCGGCAAGATCCTGTGCTACGCGATCGCCGCGCTGGCGATGGACCTGATCTGGGGCTACACCGGCATCCTGTCGCTCGGCCACGGGCTGTTCTTCGCGCTCGGCGGCTACGGCATGGGCATGTACCTGATGCGCCAGATCGGCCTGGACGGCAACTACAAGAGCCCGCTGCCCGACTTCATGGTGTTCCTGAACTGGAAGGAGCTGCCTTGGCACTGGGCGTGGTCGGACAGCTTCGCGTTGCAGATGCTGCTCGTCGTCGCGGTGCCAGGTCTGCTGGCGTTCGTCTTCGGCTGGTTCGCTTTCCGCTCGCGGATCAAGGGCGTGTACTTCTCGATCATCACGCAGGCGCTGACCTTCGCCGCGATGCTGCTGTTCTTCCGCAACGAGACCGGCTTCGGCGGCAACAACGGCTTCACCGACTTCAAGCGCATC
>CBDUBX010000463.1:0-1905 GCA_965365495.1 uncultured Burkholderiales bacterium | reverse complement strand
CTGGTCGCGGCGCTGATGGGCGGCACGCTGGCCGCGACCGCGCACGCCGCGAAGGCGACGACGCGCGCCGCGGCCAACACGTCGCCCGAGCCGCTGTCGAACATCGGCCTGTCGCTCGCCGGCGACGCCGCGGTGCCGGCCATGCTGTGGCTGGCGTGGGAGCACCCGCTGGTGTTCTGGCCGGTGCTCGCGGTCGCGGTGGTCGCGGCGATCGCGCTCGTCGTCGTCCTCGTGCGCACGCTGCGCGCGCTGCTGCGGCGCTGGTTCGCGCCGCGCGGCGGCGATGCGCAGGCAGCGGTGGCCGCCGGCGCCGAGCGGCTGCCGCGCTGACCGACCGGGCGCCGACGATGTTCGACAAGATCCTGATCGCCAACCGCGGTGAGATCGCCTGCCGCGTCGCCGCCACCGCCCGCCGGCTCGGCGTGCGCACCGTCGCCGTCTATTCGGCGGCCGACGTCAACGCGCGCCACGTCGCGATGTGCGACGAGGCGGTGGCGATCGGCGGCAGCGCGCCGCGCGACAGCTACCTGCAGGCCACGCGCATCGTCGACGCCGCGCTCGCCACCGGCGCGCAGGCGGTGCACCCCGGCTATGGCTTCCTCAGCGAGAACGCCGAGTTCGCGCGCGCCTGCGCCGCCGCGGGAATCGTCTTCGTCGGCCCGCCGGCCGACGCGATCGCCGCGATGGGCAGCAAGAGCGCGGCCAAGGAAGCGATGGCGCGCGCCGGCGTGCCGCTGGTCCCCGGCTACCACGGCAGCGACAACGACCCTCAGCGCTTGCAGGCCGAGGCCGACGCGATCGGCTACCCGGTGCTGATCAAGGCCAGCGCCGGCGGCGGCGGCAAGGGGATGCGCCGCGTCGACCGCGCGGACGACTTCGCCGCCGCGCTGGCGTCGTGCCGGCGCGAGGCGGCGGGGGCCTTCGGCGACGACCACGTCCTCGTCGAGCGCTACGTCACGCGGCCGCGACATGTCGAGATCCAGGTCTTCGCCGACGCGCACGGCGGCTGCATCCACCTGTTCGAGCGCGACTGCTCGGTGCAGCGGCGGCACCAGAAGGTGTTCGAGGAAGCACCGGCGCCCGGGCTGTCGCCGGCGCGCCGCGCCGAAATGGGCGCGGCGGCGGTGGCCGCGGCGCGCGCGGTGGGCTACGTCGGCGCCGGCACCGTCGAGTTCATCGCCGAGCCGGTCGCGAACGACGACGATGCCCCCGGCCACGGCGGCGACCTGCGCTTCTATTTCATGGAGATGAACACCCGGCTGCAGGTCGAGCACCCGGTGACCGAGGCGATCACCGGCGTCGACCTCGTCGAATGGCAGCTGCGCATCGCCGCCGGCGAGCCGCTGCCGCTGACGCAGCCGCAGCTTGCGATCCGCGGCCACGCGATCGAGGCACGGATCGCCGCCGAAAACCCCGACGCCGGCTTCGTTCCGGCCACCGGCACGCTGCGCGTCGCGCGCTGGCCGCGTGAGCGCGTCGAGTTCACGCGCAGCGACACGCTGCCGCGAGTCGACGCCGGCGTGCGCGAAGGCGACGCGATCACGCGGCACTACGACCCGATGATCGCCAAGCTGATCGTCTGGGGCGAGAACCGCCCGCAGGCGCTGGCGCGGCTCGACGCGGCGCTCGCCGCGACGCACCTGATGGGCGTGCACGACAACGTCGCTTTCCTGCGCCGCGTCGTCGCCAGCCGGTCGTTCGCCGGCGCCGACCTCGACACCGCGCTGATCGAACGCGAGCGCGACGCGCTGTTCGGCGCGGGGCCGCTGCCGCTCGCGTTGGCGGCTGCGGGTGCCGTCGCGCACACGCTGGCGGCCGAGGCGGCGCAGCAGGACGCCGACCCGTGGTCGCGCCGCGACGGCTGGCGGCTGCACGGCGGCGCCGTGCGTCGTTTCGATCTCGACG
>CBDUBX010000462.1:0-1906 GCA_965365495.1 uncultured Burkholderiales bacterium | reverse complement strand
GGCGGCGGCACGTGGCAAGGGCGCATCGCGCGGCTCGACGCCGCGCCGCGCGCCGGCGGCGCGCCGTGGCTCGCGGCGCAGGCGCTGCAGGCCGCGGTCGTCGTCGACGCCGACGGCGCGCTGCGCCAGGCGACGCTCGCGCCGGGGCGCGTCGCGGCGTTCGGCGGCGGCTTGGCGTGGCAGCAGGCGCGCTACGACGCGCCGGCCGCCGCCGGCGGCGCGCCGCGGCTGCGCGTCGCGGCGACGATCGAGCCGCTGGCCGTGGCGCCGCTGCTGGCGCGGATCCAGCCGCAGTTCGGCTGGCAGGGCGACCTGACCGTCGCCGGCCGCATCGACGTGACCTCGGCCGAACGCTTCGACGCCGACATCGTCGTCGAGCGTACCCATGGCGACCTGGGCCTGACGATCGAAGGCGCGACGCGCGCGCTCGGCGTGTCGGAGCTGCGCTTCGCGGTCGCGGCGCACGACGGGCTGTGGGAAGTGACGCAGGCGCTGATCGGCAGCAACGTCGGCGTCGTCGGAGGGCTGCAGACGATCCGCACGTCGCCGCAGGCGATGGTTCCGCCGGCCGACGCGCCGCTGACCGGCGGCGTGAGCCTGATCGTGCCGCAGCTCGGCGTCTGGGCGCCGTGGCTGCCGCCCGGCTGGCGGCTCGACGGCAACCTGCGCGTCGCCGCGGCGTTCACCGGCCGCGTCGGCGCGCCGAACTACACCGGCGAGATCACCGGCGAAGGCCTCGCGGTGCGCAACCTGTTCCAGGGCGTCGACCTGCGCAACGGCACGCTCGACGTCGCGCTGTCCGGCACCGAAGCGACGGTGCGGCGCTTCGAATTCCAGGGTGCCGGCGGCAGCGGCGTGCTGCGTGTCACCGGCGGCGCGACCTTCGGCGCCGCGCCGACGCTGCGCCTGACGGCCAGCGCCGACAAGCTGCGCGCGCTCGACCGCTACGACCGCCGCGTCACCGTCAGCGGCAGCGCGACCGCGGTGTTCGAGGCGGCCAAGCTCGACCTCGACGGCCGCTTTACCGTCGACGAGGGGCTGATCGACGCGACCCAGGCCGACGCGCCGAAGGTCGACGACGACGTCGTCGTCGTCGGCCGCGCGCCGCTCGACACCGCGGCCAAGGTGCCGCCGCAGGCCGCTGCCGTCGCCCCCGAAGCGAAGCCGACGACGTCGCCGAAGAGCCCGCTGGCGCAGACCGACGTCGACCTGCGCATCGACCTCGGCCAGAACCTGCGGCTGCGCGGCCGCGGCCTGGACACGCTGCTGCGCGGCCAGCTGCACGTGACGACGCCGGGCGGCCAGCTCGCGGTCAACGGCGTCGTCAACGCCGAGGAAGGCACCTACACCGCGTACGGCCAGAACCTGCGCATCGAGCGCGGCCTCGTGATCTTCCGCGGCGACGTCGCCAACCCGACGCTCGACATCCTGGCGCTGCGCGCCGACATCGACACCCGCGTCGGCGTGGTCGTCACCGGGTCGGTGACCAACCCGCGGATCCGCCTCTACAGCGAGCCCGACCTCGGCGAGATGGACACGCTGACCTGGCTCGTGCTCGGCCGCGCGCCCGAGGGTCTGGGTCGCGACGACACCGCGCTGCTGCAGCGGGCGGCGCTGGCGCTGCTCGCCGGCGAGCGCGGCGGCAGCGGCAACGGGCTGCTGCAGCGGATCGGCCTCGACGAGCTGTCGGTGAGCCGAGCGGCGCAGGACAACGGCGCGACATCGACGATCGTCAGCCTCGGCAAGCAGATCTCGAAGCGGCTGTACATCGGCTACGAGCACGCGCTCGGCGCGGCCGGCGGCACGTGGCAGCTGATCTACCGCGTCGCCGGGCGGCTGACGCTGCGTGCGCGCACCGGCGACGAGAACGCGATCGATGCGATCTGGACCTGGCGCTGGAACTGAC
>CBDUBX010000461.1:0-1907 GCA_965365495.1 uncultured Burkholderiales bacterium | reverse complement strand
GCGGGCGGATCGACACGGCGCAGCCGGTGCGGGTGCGCGGCGACGTGTCGAGCCAGTTCCTGTCGGCGCTGCTGCTCGCACTGCCGATCGCCGCAGCCGATGCCGACGTCGTCGTCGAAGTCGACGGCGAGCTGATCAGCCGGCCCTACGTCGGCATCACGCTGGCGCTGCTCGCGCGGTTCGGCGTCGACGTGCGCCACGACGCCGACCTGCGGCGCTTCGAGATCCCGCGCGGCAGCACGTTCGCCAGCCCGGGCAGCTTCGTCGTCGAAGGCGACGCGTCGTCGGCGTCGTACTTCGTCGCCGCCGCGGCGATCGCCGCAATGGGCGAGGAGCCGCTGCGCATCGACGGCGTCGGCCGCGGCTCGGTTCAGGGCGACATCGCGTTCGTCGACGTCGTTCGCCGCGCCGGTGCCGACGTGAAGCTGACCGAACGGGCGATCGACGTCCGCCGCGGCCGCTTCCCGTTGGCCGCGTTCGACGTCGACTGCGTCGCGATCCCCGACGCCGCGATGACGCTCGCGGTGCTCGCGCTGTACGCCGACGGCCCGTGCCGGCTGCGCGGCATCGCCAGCTGGCGCGTCAAGGAGACCGACCGCGTCGCGGCGATGGCCGCCGAGCTGCGCAAGGTCGGCGCGACGGTCCAGACCGGCGACGACCACGTCGTCGTCACGCCGCCGTCGACGTGGCGCGCCGCGGCGATCGACACCTACGACGACCACCGCATCGCGATGGCGTTGTCGCTGGCGGCGTTCAACCCGCTTGCCGGCGGCGACGTGCCGCTGCGCATCGTCGACCCCGGCTGCGTCGCCAAGACCTACCCCGACTACTTCGAGACGCTGTTCGCCGTCGCCGACGCTGCGCCGCCCGACGTGCCGGTGATCGCGATCGACGGCCCGACCGCGTCGGGCAAGGGCACGCTCGCCGCGGCGGTCGCGGCGCGCCTCGGCTACGCGCTGCTCGACTCGGGCGCGCTGTACCGCGCGACCGCGCTGGCCTCGCAGTGGGATGGCGTCGACGCGGGCGACGAGGCGGCGCTGGCACAGCTCGCCGCGACGCTCGACCTGCGCTTCGACCACGGCCCGGACGGCGGCCGCACATGGCTGCGCGGCGACGATGTGACCGACGCGCTGCGCGCCGAAGCGGTGGGGCTGCTGGCGTCGCGGATCTCGGGGCTGCCGGCGGTGCGCTCGGCGCTGCTCGGGCTGCAGCTCGGCTTTCGCCGCGCGCCGGGTCTGGTCGCCGACGGCCGCGACATGGGCAGCGTCGTCTTCCCCGACGCGGCGCTGAAGGTGTTCCTCACCGCGAGCCCCGAGCAACGCGCCGCGCGGCGCCATAAGCAATTGATTTCGAAGGGAATTCCGGCTAGCATCGACGCCCTTCGCGCGGACTTGCAGGCGCGCGACGAGCGCGACCGGTCGCGCCCCGTCGCACCACTGCAGCCGGCGCCGGACGCGGTGCTGCTCGACAACTCCGGCCTTTCGGTCGACGAGTCGGTGGCGCAGGTCCTGCGCTGGTGGGACGAGCGGCGGCCGTTCGGTGTCTCGCCGCGGTAGCCGCCAACGCGGTCGCCAATCTTCTGCACGTCGCGCGCAGTTCCGTTCCCGTCCGCGTTTGCATCTCCTTTCCCTTACGCGGCATCCCGCCGCCGGCACGCCCGCTCTGCTTCCACCACCTCGGGCACACAGGAACTTCATGGCCGTCACAACCACCGTCACCGCCAAGGGTGGCGCTTCCGAATTCGCTGCGCTCTTCGAGGAGTCGCTGAAGAGCAACGACATGCGCGTCGGCGAGGTCATCTCCGCCGAAGTCGTGCGCATCGAGTTCAACCACGTCGTCGTCAACGCCGGGTTGAAGAGCGAGAGCTACGTCGCGATCGACGAGTTCAAGAACGACCAGGGCGAGCT
>CBDUBX010000460.1:0-1911 GCA_965365495.1 uncultured Burkholderiales bacterium | reverse complement strand
GCTCGAAGAAGGCCGCGCGCACCTCGCGGTGCATTCGCTGAAGGACGTGCCGATGGACCTGCCGCCGGGGTTCGCGCTGGCGGCCATCTGGGAGCGCGAGGACCCGCGCGACGCGTTCGTCTCGAACCGCTACGACGGCCTCGACGACCTGCCGCGGCGCGCGGTGGTCGGCACGAGCAGCTTGCGCCGCGTCGTGCAATTGCTCGCACGCCGCCCCGACCTCGTCGTCGAGCCGTTGCGCGGCAACCTCGACACGCGGCTCGCCAAGCTCGACGGCGGCGGCTACGACGCGATCGTCCTCGCCGCGGCTGGGCTGAAGCGGCTCGGCCTCGCGGCGCGCATCCGCAGCTGCTTCGACGTCGACGCGATGATCCCGGCCGCGGGGCAGGGCGCGCTCGGCATCGAAGTGCGCAGCGACGACACCGCGCTGTGCGAACTGCTGGCGTCGACGAGCCACCGGTCGACCTTCCTCGCCGCCCACGCCGAGCGCGCGGTGTCGCGCGGCCTCGGCGGCAGCTGCAGCATGCCGCTGGCCGCGCACGCCGTGTGGCGCGGCGACGAGCTCGTGCTCACTGCGGCGCTTGGCGACGCCGCGCTGCCGACGCGGCCGGTGCTGCGTTGCGAAGCGCGAGCCGCCGTCGGCGACGAAGCCGCGGCGCGTGCGCTCGGCGCGCAGGCGGTCGCGCAACTGCACGCCGCCGGCGCCGCCGGCTACCTGCCGGCGGTCTGACGCCGCGCGCCGCCGGCCGATGCGCGTCGTCGTCACGCGGCCGGCGGCCCAGGCCGCGGTGTGGGTCGATGCGCTCGCAGCACTCGGCTGCGACGCGGTCGCGCTGCCGCTGATCGCGATCGACGCGGTCGACGACGTGCCGGGGTGCGCCGCGTTGCACGCCGCGTGGGCGACGCTGCCGCAACGTGCGCTCGCGATGTTCGTCAGCGCCAACGCCGTCGAGCACTTCTTCGCGGCCGCACCGCCGAACGCCGCAGGCTGGCCTCACGGCGTCGTCGCAGCGTGCACCGGCCCCGGCACGTCGGCGGCGCTGGTTCGCGCCGGCGTGCCGGCTGCCGCGATCGTCGAGCCGCCAGCCGACGCCGCGCAGTTCGACAGCGAGGCGCTGTGGGCGCGGCTTGCCGAGCAGCCGTGGCATGGCCGCTCGGTGCTGGTCGTCCGCGGCGACGGCGGCCGCGACTGGTTCGCGCAGACGTTGCGCGACCACGGCGCGAGCGTCGACTTCGTCACCGCGTACCGCCGCGCCGCGCCGCAGCTCGACGCCGCGCAGCGCGCGCTGCTCGACGCTGCGCTGGCGCAGCCCGCGGCGCACGCATGGCTGTTCGGCAGCAGCGAAGCGGTGCAACGGCTGGCGGAGCTTGCGCCCGGCGCCGACTGGTCACGCGGCGTCGCGTGGGCGACGCACCCGCGGATCGCCGCCGCGGCGCGCGCCGCCGGTTTCGGCGCCGTCGATGTCGTCGCGTCTTCGCGGCAGGCGGTGGCCGAACGCTGCCGCGGCGACGCGCTGCCCGCGGACGCACCGACCGCGTCCGTAGAATCGCCGCCCCAGTGAGCGAGCCGATCACGCCGATCGAACCGGCCGCCGCAGCCCCGGCGTCGCCGACCGGCGCGATCGCGCTCGCCGCGCCGGCGACGCCGGGCGGCGCGTTCGCCGCGCTGTGGCCGGGGCGCTGGGTCGTCGTCGGTGCGGTCGTCCTCGCGGCGCTCGGTGGCGCCGCGCTGGTGCTGGTGTGGAACACCCAGCAGCGCGTGAAGACGATCGAGGCCGAGCTCGTCAAGCGCCAGCAGGACAGCAGCGCCGACGCGACCGAAGCGCGCACGTTGGCGCGCCAGGCCGAGCAGGCGGCGCGCGAAGCCGGCGCGAAGATCGCTCTGCTCGAGGCGCGCGTGGCCGAGACGTC
>CBDUBX010000459.1:0-1919 GCA_965365495.1 uncultured Burkholderiales bacterium | reverse complement strand
GCTCGTCCACGGCGCGGCCGGCACCGCACCGCTGACGCTGTCGCTCGACGACCAGCCGCTGCAGCCGGGCGACGTTGCCGCCGGCAGCGCGTCGCCGTACTACGCCGCCGACGCGGCGAGCGCAACGCGGCTCGAGGTCGTCGCGCCGACCGCGGGAGCGCCGCTGTTCGTTCGCACCGGCAGCACCGAAGCGCCACTGCTGCAGAGCCAGAGCGTCTATTCGATCTTCGTCCTCGGCGGCGTGTCCGGCGTCGAAGGGCTGCTCCGCCGCGACCGTTGACCCGCCGTCCGCCGCCCCCCAGATGAACTTCCCGACCGCCACTTCGAGCTTCGGCCCACCGGGCAGCGGCGCCGCGCCGCTGTCGTTCGACGTCACCGAAGCCGACTTCGAGCGCGCGGTGCTCGAGCGGTCGCTCGAGGTGCCGGTGCTGCTCGACTGCTGGGCGCCGTGGTGCGGCCCGTGCCGCGCGCTGGGCCCGCTGCTCGACAAGCTCGTGCAGGCCTACGGCGGCCAGTTCGTCCTGGCGAAGATGGACACCGACCAGGCGCCGCAGATCGCCGCCGCGCTCGGCATCCGCAGCATCCCGCTGGTCGTGCTGTTCGTCGGCGGCCGGCCGGTCGACCAGTTCACCGGCGCGCTGCCCGAAGGCCAGATCCGCGCCTTCCTCGACAAGCACCTGAAGGCGCCGGCGTCGCCGGTCGACGAGCTGCGCGACGAAGCCGCGCAGGCGGCCGACGCCGACGAGGCCGAGGCGCTGCTGCACGAGGCGCTGGCGATCGCGCCGGCGCACCCCGAAGCCAGCGCCGACCTCGCCGAGCGGCTGATCGCGCGCGGCGACGCCGACGCCGCGCACGCGGTGCTCGACGCGGTGCCGGCGGCGTCGCGCAGCCAGCGCCACGACGGGCTCGTCAAGCGCATCGAGCTCGCCGCCAACCGGCCGCCGGGCGACGCGGCAGAGCTCGCCGCGCGCATTGCCGCGAACCCGAAGGACTACGACGCGCGCCACGCACTGGCGGCGATCCGTGCGTGGGAAGGCGACTTCGACGCGGCGTTCGACGAACTGCTCGAGGTCGTGCTGCGCGACAAGGCCGACCACCGCGAACGCGCGCGCAAGCAACTCGTCGAGTGGTTCGACGCCTGCCCCGACCCGGCGGTGGTCGGCCGCGGCCGGCGCTACCTCGGCATGTATCTGAACTGAACGCTGCGCGCCGCGGGGCGGTGACGGTCGCGGGCGTGTCGCGCCGCCGCGACTACCGCCGCGTCAGCAACTCGACGTTGCCGCCGGCGGCGGCGGTGTTCACGGTCAGCGTCTGCTCGGTGGCCAGCCGCGGCAGATAGTGCGGCCCGCCGGCCTTCGGCCCGGTGCCGCTCAGTCCCTGGCCGCCGAACGGCTGCACGCCGACGACGGCGCCGATCATGTTGCGGTTGACGTAGACGTTGCCGACCCGCGCGCGCGCGGCAATGCGCTCGGCGCGACGGTCGATCCGCGTCTGCACGCCGAGCGTCAGGCCGAAGCCGAGCGCGTTGATCTCGTCGACCAGCTTGTCGACCGCGCCGCGCCAGCGCACGACGTGCAGCACCGGGCCGAAGACCTCGGCGCGCAGGTCGGCGACGCGGTCGATCTCGAAGGCCACCGGCGCGACGACGTGCGGCAGCGGCGTCGCCACCGGCGTCTCGGCGATCAGCCGCGCGACCGCGCGCAGCCGCTGCACCTCGCGCACCAGCGCCGCGTGGGCGTCGGCGTCGATCACCGGGCCGACGTCGGTGGCGACGTCGCGTGGGTCGCCGACGACGAGCGTGGCCATCGCGCCGCCGAGCATCGCGACGACGGCGTCGGCGACGGCGTCGTGCAGGCACAGCAGGCGCAGCGCCGAGCAGCGCTGGCCGGCGCTGCGGAACGCGCTGTCGAGCACCGCGT
>CBDUBX010000458.1:0-1935 GCA_965365495.1 uncultured Burkholderiales bacterium | reverse complement strand
CCGCCGACGTGCTGAAGCTGTTCGCCGAGCGCCAGCGCAACGAGGTGCTGGTGCGAATCGCGACGCTCGACGGCATCCAGCCGATGGCGCTGCGCGACCTCAACGAGGTGATGAGCAAGGTGCTCGCCGGCGGCGACCGCAGCCGCAAGAGCACGCTCGGCGGCGTCAAGTCCGCCGCCGAAATCGTCAACCTGCTCGGCAGCGCGGTCGAGACGTCGGTGCTCGACTTCATGCGCGAGGCCGACGCCGACCTCGCGCAGAAGATCATGGACAACATGTTCACCTTCGACGACGTCGAGAAGATCGACGACAAGGGCATCCAGGCGCTGATGAAGGAAGTGCAGAGCGAATCGCTGGTCATCGCGCTGAAGGGTGCGCAGCCGTCGCTGCGCGAGAAGATCTTCAAGAACATGAGCACGCGCGCCGCCGAAACGCTGCGCGAGGACCTCGAATCGCGCGGCCCGGTCCGGCTGTCCGAGGTCGAGGCCGAGCAGAAGGAAATGCTGAAGATCGTCCGTCGCCTGATCGACGAAGGACAGATCGTGGTGGCCGGCGGAGCCGACGATGACTTCGTCTAAGCCGGCAGCGGGTTTCCGCAACGTGCCGCCGCCGCCGGGCTCGAAGGCCGGCGCGGCGTACACGCGCTTCATCCCGCGCGAGGAGCTCGGCGACTTCGCGAGCTGGCGCCCCGGCACGTTCGGCGACGCCGCGGCCGCGGCCGCCGCCGCCGCTGCGGCCGCCGCGGCGCCGCCCGAGCCGACCGTTGCCGATTGGCAGGTGCGCGTCGCCGAAGCCCGCCACGCCGGCTATCAGGACGGCTACCGCGACGGGCTGGCCGCGCTCGAGAGCTTCAAGCAGTCGTTCGCGCAGCAGGCCACGGCGCAAATCGGCGCGCTGCTCGATGCGTTCGACGCGCAGTTCGCCGCGCTCGACGCGCAGCTGGCCGACGCCGTCGCCGCGACCGCGGTGCGGCTGGCGCGCCAGGTCGTGCGCAACGAACTCGCGACGCGGCCCGAGCTCGTCGCGCGCGTCGCCGCCGAAGCGGTCGACGCGGTGATGCTCAGCGCGCGCCACATCACCGTCGCCGTCCACCCGAACGACCACCCGCTGGTCGCCGACGGCGCCGAGGAAGCGCTGGCCGCGCGCGGTGCACGGCTCGTCGCCGACGCGGCGATCGCCCGCGGCGGCGTGCTCGTCAAGAGCGACGCCGGCGCGATCGACGCGCGCATCGAGACGCGCTGGGCGCAGGCCGCCGCCGGCCTCGGTTCGACGCTGCCGCTCGACGCGGCCGTGACCTGAGATGACGCCGCAGACGCCGCTGGCCGAACGCGTCGCGCGGCGCGACGCGCGCTGGCGCCAGTTCGCCGCCGACGTGCAGGAATTCGCCGCGCTGACGCCGCCGCTGGAGCCGGTGGGCACGCTGCTGCGCGTCACCGGGCTCGTGCTCGAGGCCGCCGGCATCCGCGTGCCGGTGGGCTCGGTCTGCGAGATCGACACCGGCAGCGGCACACCGGTGCTCGCCGAGGTCGTCGGCTTCAACGCCGACCGCAGCTTCCTGATGCCGACCGGCGAAGTCCACGGTTTGAAAAGCGGCGCGCGCGTCGTGCCGCGCCCGGCGCCGCTCGCGCCGCCGCGCTTCGGCGTCGACAACCATCCGTGGCGGCGCACCGAGGACCGCGGGCTGCACCTGCCGATGGGCGACGGCCTGCTCGGCCGCGTCGTCGATTCGCACGGCGAGCCGATCGACCGCCTCGGGCCGATCGCCGACGTGCGCGACGAGCCGATGGCGCGGCGCGCGATCAACGCGATGGACCGCGACCCGGTGCGCACGCCGCTGGACACCGGCGTGCGCGCGATCAACGCGCTGCTCACCGTCGGCCGCGGCCAGCGCATCGGCCTGTTCGCCGGCACCGGCGTCGGCAAGAGCGTGCTGCT
>CBDUBX010000457.1:0-1942 GCA_965365495.1 uncultured Burkholderiales bacterium | reverse complement strand
CGCGTTCCACAGCTCGGTGTACTGCTCCATGAACATCGCGTGCAGCGAGTTGAAGTGCGGCCCGGTGACGTTCCAGTGGAAGTTGTGCGTCGTCAGGTACAGCGTGTAGGTGTCGGCGAGCAGCCGTGACAGGCCGCCGGCGATGTCGGCGCGGTCCTGCTCGTCGATGCCGATGTTGATCGCCAAGCGGCGCGGGATCTCGTTCGTCTTGCCCATGTCGTCACCCTAAGGGTTGCCACCAATGGCGCAGTCTAGTCCCGGCTCGTGACCGCTGGCTAGCGTGGTTGACGAACCGACTTGGACGCTTCGCCGGGGTTCGAGAACGCGCCGCATCGTTCGGTGCGGCAGACCGGCTTCGACGAACGGCTCGCCGAGCGGTGTGTAGCCGGCGCGGGCGTAGAACGGCATCGCCGTGGCCATCGCATGCAGCTCGATCGCGCGGTCGCCGCGGCTGCGCGCCGCTCCGGTCAGCGCGTCGAGCACCGCCGCGCCGATGCCGCTGCCGCGCACTTGCGCAAGGCTTGCCATCCGACCGACCCGCGCCGTGCCTTCGACGTCCGCCGGCAGCAGCCGGCCGCTCGCCACCGGACGGCCGAGGCGGTTGTAGGCCACCGCGTGCAACGCGCCCGGGTCGGCGTCGTCGCACGCCAGGTCGGCAGGGATGCCCTGCTCGTCGACGAACACCGCCGTGCGGATCGCGCGCGCCGCGTCGGCGAGATCGGCCCACGACGCGACGCGCACGTCGATCATCGACGCGCCGGCCTCGAACCCGTGGAGCACCTCGCGCAGCGCCGACGGCACCGCTCGGCTGGTCTGCGACGTCGGGTCGGCGAACACGTAGACGAGCTCGCCGCGAACGAGCAACTTCTCGCCGCGGAACACCGCGCCGTCGAAGGTCAGCGACGACGTGCCGATGCGTGCGCAGCGCAGGCCGACGTCGAGCTGCTCGTCGTAACGCGCCGAGCCGAGGTACTCGAGCGTCGACTTGCGCACATAGAGGTCGCCGCCCAGGTCGTGCATCGTCGCGTGGTACGGCAGCGCCAGAGCGCGCCAGTAGCCGGCCACCGCGGTGTCCAGGTACATCAGGTAGTGGCCGTTGAAGACGATCTGCTGCGCGTCGATTTCGGCCCAGCGCACGCGCAGTCGTTCGCGAAAGCGGAAGTCGGATCGGTTCATCGGTGGTTGCGGTTTCGAGTCCTCGCCAAACGACGCCGGCCGTCCCATGCGCGACTGCATCCTGTCGACCGCGGCGAGCATACTGAACCTGTCGGTGCTGCACCCTGCCCGACCCTCACCGACCGCCGACGAAGGAGCCGCAGTGGCGCGGATTCAATACCTGACCCAGATCGACCTCGACGCCGGCGCCGTGCGGCTGCTGCGCGGCGAATGCGACCGCGTCGGCATCCGCCGTCCGCTCGTCGTCACCGACGCCGGCGTGCGCGCGGCGGGCGTGTTGCAGCCCGCCCTCGACGCGCTCGACGGTTTACCGCATGCAGTGTTCGACGCGACGCCGCCGAATCCCACCGAAGCGGCGGTGCGCGCCGCGGTCGCGGTCTATCGCGACGGCGACTGCGACGGCCTCGTTGCCGTCGGCGGCGGTTCGAGCATCGACCTCGCCAAAGGTGTCGCGATCGCCGCGACGCACCCCGGCCCGTTGACGCACTACGCGACGATCGAAGGCGGCAGCCCGCGCATCACCGGCGCCGTGGCACCGCTGATCGCGGTGCCGACGACCGCCGGCACCGGCAGCGAGGTAGCGCGCGGCGCGATCCTGATCGTCGACGACGGTCGCAAGCTCGGCTTCCACAGCTGGCACCTGATGCCCAAGGCGGCGTTGCTGGACCCCGAGCTGACGCTGAAACTGTCGCCGGCGCTGACGGCGGCTACCGGCATGGACGCGATCGCGCATTGCATCGAGACCTTCCTCGCGCCGGCGGTGAAC
>CBDUBX010000456.1:0-1960 GCA_965365495.1 uncultured Burkholderiales bacterium | reverse complement strand
AGCGGCTCGTCGAGCAGCAGCAGCTGCGGCTGCTTGGCCAGGCTGCGCGCCAGCGCGACGCGCTGCTGCTGGCCGCCCGACAGCTGGTGCGGCTTGCGGCCGCCGTAGCGCTCGAGCTGCACGAGCTTGAGCATCGCGTCGACGCGCTCGGCGATCGCGCCGCGCGCCATGCCTTCGCGCTTCAGGCCGAACGCGATGTTGTCGCGCACGCTCAGGTGCGGAAACAGCGCGTAGCTCTGGAACATCATGTTCATCGGCCGCCGGTACGGCGGCAGCCCGGCGAGGTCGTGGCCGTCGAGGACGATCGACCCCGACGTCGGCGTCTCAAACCCGGCCAGCATCCGCAGCAGCGTGCTCTTGCCGCAGCCCGAGCTGCCGAGCAGCGCGAAGATCTCACCGCGGGCGATGTCCAGGCTCACGTCGGCGACCGCCCGGTGGCCGTCGAAGTCCTTGACGAGGTGGCGGATCTGGAGGAACGCGGGGGCAGGCGCGGAGACGGTCATCGCGGGTCGAATCGACAACGGCGCCGGCCGCGGCGCCGGGGGTGAAGTTTAGGCGGCGTGGCGAGGGCGCCTGTGCGATGACGCCTCCCGCCGGCGGCCTACAGCCAGCCGCGGGACCGCGCGTCGGCGAGCGTCAGGTCGAGGCAGCAGCGGATCAGCGCCGCCATCTCGCCGATCTGCTCGCGCGTGATCACCAGCGGCGGCGCGACGATCATCCGCGGCCCGACGGCGCGCATCACGAGGCCGTTGGCGAAGCAGTGGCCGCGGCACAGCAGGCCGACTTCGGCGTCGTCGGCGAACGGCGCGCCGCTGGCCTTGTCGCGCACCAGCAGCAGCGCGCCCATCAGCCCCCACGTCTGGGCGTCGCCGACCAGCGGGTGGTCGGCGAGCGCGGCGTAGGTGTCGGCCAGACACGGCGCGAGGTCATCGCGCACGCGTTCGACGAGCCCGAGTTCGCCGATCAGCGCCAGGTTGGCGAGCCCGACCGCGCAGGCCACCGGGTGCCCGGAGTAGGTGTAGCCGTGCGTGAACTCGCCGCCGCGGTCGATCAGCGCGCGTGCGACGCGGTCGCCGACGAGCACGCCGCCAAGCGGCATGTAGCCGCTGGTCACGCCTTTGGCGAAGCTGATCAGGTCGGGCGTGAAGCCCATTGCGTCGCAGCCGAACCAGCGCCCCGAGCGGCCGAACCCGGTGATCACCTCGTCGGCGACGAGCAGGATGTCGCGGCGGCGGCAGATGCGCTCGATCTCGGGCCAGTAGGTCGGCGGCGGCACGATCACGCCGCCGGCGCCCTGCACCGGCTCGCCGATGAACGCCGCGACGCGGTGCGCGCCGATGCGCTCGATCGCCGCGTCGAGCCAGCGCGCGGCGGCGACGCCGAAGTCGTCGCGCGACAGCCCGAGCGGGCGGCCGTGGTCCCACCAGTACGGCTGCTCGATGTGCTCGATCCCGGGGATCGGCAGCCCGCCTTGCGCGTGCATCGCCGCCATGCCGCCAAGCGAAGCGCCGGCCATCGTCGAGCCGTGGTAGGCGTTGCGCCGGCTGATCACGACCTGCCGCTCGGGGCGTCCGGTCACGTCCCAGTAGCGGCGGACCATCCGCACGACGGTGTCGTTGGCTTCCGACCCCGAGTTGGTGAAGAAGACGTGCGCGAACCCCGGCGGCGCGATGCCGGACAGCGCCTCGGCCAGCGCGATCGCCGGCTTCGTCGTGGTCTGGAAGAACGCGTTGTAGAACGGAAGTTCGCGCAGCTGCCGAGTCGCCGCGTCGACGAGCGCGGGTTCGCCGTAGCCGACATTGACGCACCACAGCCCGCTCATCGCGTCGAGCAGGCGCTGGCCGTCGCTGTCCCAAAGGTAGATGCCGTCGCCGCGGACGATGACCCGCGCGCCGCGCTGCGCCAGCGCCGCGTGGTCGGTGAACGGGTGCAGGAAGTGCGCGGCGTCGGCGGCCTGCCA
>CBDUBX010000455.1:0-1977 GCA_965365495.1 uncultured Burkholderiales bacterium | reverse complement strand
GCGGCGGGCCGCTGGCGGTGACCGACGCCAACGTGATGCTCGGCCGCGTGCAGCCGGCGCACTTCCCGGCGGTGTTCGGCGCTGCAGGCGACGAGCCGCTCGACCGCGACGCCGTCGTCGCGAAGTTCGCCGAGCTCGCCGGGCGCGTGACGCGCGACACCGGCCAGCCGGCGACGCCGGAGGGCCTGGCCGAAGGCTTTCTGCAGATCGCGGTGCAGAACATGGCCGGAGCGATCAAGCGCATCTCGGTGGCGCGCGGCTACGACGTCACGCGCTACACGCTGCAGTGCTTCGGCGGCGCCGGCGGCCAGCACGCCTGCGCGGTCGCCGACGCCCTCGGCATCGAGCGCATCTTCGTCCACCCGCTGGCCGGCGTGCTGTCGGCCTACGGCATGGGGCTCGCCGACCGTCTCGCGATGCGCGAGGCGGCGATCGAGCGGCCGCTCGACGGCGGCGGCCTCGCCGCGGCGGCCGAGCGGCTGGCGCAACTGGCCGGCGCCGCGCGCGGCGAGCTCGTCGACCAGGGCGTGGCCGCCGCCGACATCGCGACGCGACGCCGGCTGCTGCTGCGCTACCACGGCACCGACACCGCGCTCGAGGTCGACTTCGACACCGACGCCGCAGCGCTGCAGCGCGCTTTCGAAGCCGCGTACCGCCAGCGCTTCGCGTTCCTGATGCCCGACCGCGGACTCGTCGTCGAAGCGGTCACGGTCGAGGCCGCGGCCGCCGGGTCGCGGACCGACGCGCCGGCACCTGCAGCCACGGTCGAGCGCCACCGCCCGCCGCCGCACGCCGTCGTCGCGATGCACGCAGGCGGCTGGGTCGACGCGGCGCTACACCGTCGCGACGATCTAGCGCCCGGCGCCGAGATCGACGGCCCGGCGATCGTTGCCGAGCGCAACGCGACGACCGTCGTCGACCCCGGCTGGCGCGCGACCGCCACCGCCGGCGGCGCCCTCGAACTCGCGCGCGTCGCGCCGCGCCCCGGCCGCCACGCGATCGGCACGTCGGTCGACCCGGTGATGCTCGAGGTGTTCAACAACCTGTTCATGAACATCGCCGAGCAGATGGGGCTCGCGCTGCAGAACACCGCGCACTCGGTGAACATCAAGGAGCGGCTCGACTTCTCGTGCGCGCTGTTCGACGCGACCGGCGCGCTGATCGCCAACGCGCCGCACATGCCGGTGCACCTCGGTTCGATGAGCGAGAGCATCCGCACCGTCATCGCGCGCAACCCGGCGATGCGCCGCGGCGACGTCTACGTGCTCAACGACCCGTACCACGGCGGCACCCACCTGCCCGACGTGACGGTGGTCACGCCGGTCTGGCTGGCCATCGCAGCACATGCGCCCGACGCCGCTGCGGGCCGCGCCGCCCCGCCGGCGTTCTACGTCGCCAGCCGCGGCCACCACGCCGACATCGGCGGCCGCACGCCGGGGTCGATGCCGCCGTTCTCGACGACGATCGCCGAGGAGGGCGTGCTGTTCGACAACTTCCTGCTCGTTCGTGACGGCGCGCTTCGCGAGGCCGAGCTGCGCGCGCAGCTCGCGTCGGGCGACTGGCCGGCGCGCAACCCCGAGCAGACGATCGCCGACCTGCGCGCGCAGATCGCCGCCAACGCCCGCGGCGCGCGCGAACTGCAGGCGATGGTCGACCAGTACGGGCGCGACACGGTCGCGGCGTACATGCGCCACGTGCAGGACAACGCCGAGGAATCGGTGCGCCGCGTGATCCGGGCGCTGGCCGCGCGGCCCGACGCCCCCGGCGACGGCCGCTACACGCTCGAGCTCGACAACGGCGCGACGATCGCGGTGCGCGTCGACGTCGACGCCGCGTCGCGGTCGGCGACGATCGACTTCACCGGCACCAGCGCGCAGCTGCCGAACAACTTCAACGCGCCGAAGGCGGTGACGATGGCCGCCGTGCTGTACGTCTTCCGCACGCTGGTCGACGACGACATCCCGCTGAACGCCGGCT
>CBDUBX010000454.1:0-1982 GCA_965365495.1 uncultured Burkholderiales bacterium | reverse complement strand
GGGCCTGCAGCCGCGCCGGCTCGCGCTCGCCCGAGCGCGGCTGCGGCCAGTACGGCTCGAACCAGCCTTGCGCCCAGCCGAGGAACAGCGCGTTGGCCAGCAGCACCAGCGCCACCAGCAGGCGCAGCATCGGCGTCAGCCCCCGCGCGCCGGCGCCAGCCGCACGCTGACCTCGCCGCTGACGATGCGGTGCACGCCGCCGCTGACGACGCGCAGCGCCCCCGCCGCGTCGACGCCGTCGGCCACGCCTTGCATCGCCTCGGGCGGCGTCGTCTCGACCGGCCGGCCGCGCAGCAGGTCGCGCCGCGCGTAGCCGGCCACCAGCGGCGCGAAGCCGTCGCGCTCGAAGCGCAGCAGCGCGCGCACCAGCGGCTCGGCGACGGCGTGCAGCGCGCCGGGGGCACTCGCCCGCGGGTCGATCTCCTGCAGGCAGGCGTAGCCGTGGGTCAGGTCGGGCGCGCCGTCGCCCGGCTGCGGCAGCACGTTCAGGCCGACGCCGACGACGCACATCCGCCGGTCGCCGACGTGGATCGTCTCGATCAGCACGCCGCCGAGCTTGCGCCCGCGGCCCGGCGCGTCGAGCAGCCACAGATCGTTCGGCCACTTCAGGCCGATCCGCGAGCGGTGCGCGCCGAGGGGAGCCGCCGCCACGCCGTGGCCGGCCGCAGTGGCATTCGCCGGGTCGATCGCGTCGGCCAGCGCCAGGCCGACCGCGAGCGACAGGCCGTGCCACTCGCGCGGCGCGAGCGGCAGCGCCAGCGAGAACGTCAGCGACGCGCCAGGGCTCGAGAACCAGCCGCGGCCGTGACGACCGCGGCCGCGCGTCTGGTGCTCGGCGACGAGCAGCATTGGCGCGATGTCGTCGGCGCGACGGCCGAGCGGCGTGCGCGCGTCGGCCGGCAGCGGATCGATGTGGCCGGGGCGCGTGACCGGCGCGTCGCGCAGCCCGGTGGTCTCGCGCGCACGGTCGAGCAACCGCGTGTTCGTCGACTCGACGCGCGCGTGGACCTCGACGGTGATGCCGGGCAGCAGCGGCGCCAAGCGCATCCACAGCGCTTCGGTGTGCCACTGCGACGGTCGGATCGGGTCCAGCATGCGACGCGCAGTGACGACGAAGAAAGGCGCCTCAGCGCCGCGCTGCGAGCATCGTGCCACGGCACTTCGGGCTCGCGCAGCGGCACGCGTACTCGCGCTTGAGCTTGGCGGTGCGCCGCTGGTCGACGACGAGGCCGTAGTCGTACAGCAGCTCCTCACCCGGCTTCAGGTCGCGCAGCGCCTCGATGTAGATCCGCGTCCGGCCGCCGACTTCGACTTCGTCGGCGCGGCAGTTCGGCTCGCACGAGTGGTTGATCCAGCGCGAGAAGTTGCCGCCGACGTTGCCATCGATGACGTGGTCGTCGTCGACGGTGAAATAGAACGTGTGGTTCGGCTGCTCGGGGTCGTGCGGATGGCGCCGCTGCGCCTCGGACCACTTGATGCGCTCGCCGCGGTATTCGCCGATGCGCTCGCCGGCGGCGATCGGCCGCACGACGAACACGCCGCGGCCGTGGATCTTGCTGCGGCGAACCTGGATGCGCCGCGTCGATGCGCGCTGCGGCTTCCGCGCCGGTCGCCGGCCCGCATCGGACGCGGCGTCTTGCACGCTGTGACTCATTCGGTACATTGGATTCGTACGAGCGCGCGACCGCGCGCGCGCGAGACGGGGCGCATTGTAGGCATGCGCGCCGCCGGCCAACGACCTCACCGATCCATGACCAAGACCCTGATCATTGCCGAGAAGCCCAGCGTCGCGCAGGACATCGTCCGCGCGCTCGGCAGCGACGGCGGCAAGTTCGACAAGCACGCCGACCACTTCGAGAACGACACCTGGGTCGTGACGTCGGCGGTCGGCCACCTCGTCGAGATCCGCGCGCCCGACGAGTACGACGTCAAGCGCGGCAAGTGGAGCTTCGCCCACCTGCCGGTGGTGCCGCCGCACTTCG
>CBDUBX010000453.1:0-1986 GCA_965365495.1 uncultured Burkholderiales bacterium | reverse complement strand
AGCGCCCCTCGGCCATCGTCCGGCCGCGGTTGTCGAGCTGCCAGCTCTGCGCCGCTCCCTTGCCGATGACGTCGAGCACGAGCGGCACGTCGAGCCCGGCGCGCTGACCGAAGGCGATCGCTTCGGCGAGCCCCTGCACCAGCCCGGCGATGCACAGCTGGTTGATCATCTTCGCGAGCTGGCCGGCGCCGGCGTCGCCGATGCGCGTCACGGCCTTGGCGAAGTTCAGCGCCAGCGGGCGCATCGCGTCGAACGCCGCGGCATCGCCGCCGCACATCACCGTCAACGCGCCGTTGACCGCGCCGGCCTCGCCGCCCGACACCGGCGCGTCGACGAAGTGCAGCCCGCGCTCGCGCGCCGCGGCGTGCAGTTCGCGCGCGACCTCGGCCGACGCGGTCGTGTGGTCGACGAAGACCGCGCCGGCGGGCATCGACGCGAACGCACCGTCGTCGCCGAGCGCCACCGACCGCAAGTCGTCGTCGTTGCCAACGCAGCAGAAAACGAACTCGGCCGCCGCGGCGGCTTCGCGCGGCGTCGGCGCGGCGGCGCCGCCGTGACCCGCGACCCAGCGGTCGGCCTTCGCTGGCGTGCGGTTGAACACCGTCACGCGGTGCCCGGCGCGCGCGAGGTGGCCGGCCATCGGCGCCCCCATCACACCCAGGCCGAGAAAGGCGATGTCGCGCGGCGGCGCGGGCTCGTAGCGGCGCGGGGTCGGGTCCATACGCAAATCCTAGCGGCCTGTCGCGGGCCGCTCGAGGCAACTGTCGCCGCTGCGACATTCGCAGGTGTCGGTCATGCTTACACGAACGTCGCAAGATTTCCCGGCAATTCTTGCAAGTCGTTGCTACGTAAAGAAATTTTTCCGCCGGCGCATTCATTGCGCAACCCGTCGCCAGAGGGCGGCATGGGGCCGTCTGGCGAAAGAGCCGCGGCTCGCGGTGGGAGAACCTTCATGAAGAAAGTTTGGAGCGCAGCGATGTTCTGCGCAGCCGCGGCAGCGGCGCCGCTCGCGGCGCACGCGGCGCCCGCGGTGCTCGACACCGGCCTGATCCGCATGGGCATCGGCGACGACGCCGGCCTCGGCCAGAACGGCGTCGGCCTCGTCGGCCCGACCGGCGACGCGATCACCCCCGGCTGCCTGTGCGAGGGCTGGGGCGCGGCAGCCGGGGGCAACTCGGGCTACACGTACGGCGGTGGCCGCAGCGGCATCAGCAGCGCGCTGACCACCGCGCCCGACACCGACGGCGCCGACCTGTCGGCGCAGTCGGTCGTCGTGATGAGCAACGGGCTGCAGGTGACGCACAGCTACTCGTACGCCGCCAGCGGCACGCTGTTCCGCGTCGCCGTCGAGATGCTGAACCAGAGCGGCGGCGCGCTGACCGACGTGCGCTACGCGCGCACCCTCGACTGGGACGTGACCCCCGGCTTCTTCAGCAACAACTTCACGACCGTCTACGGCGGCACGCCGACCGGCCCCGGCGGCAAGGTGCTGACGACGTCGACCAACCCGTTCGCTGTGCCGGACCCGCTCGTCTTCCGCGGCCAGGAGCAGGACACCAACGTCACCAACAGCGCCGGCGACAAGGGCGGCTTCTTCGTCTTCGGCTTCGGCGACCTGGCCGACGGCGAGAGCGCGACTTTCACCACCTACATCGGTGCCGACGGCACGATCGGCGGCCTGCTCGACGCGTTCGCCGCGGTCGGCGTCGAGGCGTACTCGTACACCACCGGCAACGGCACCGGCTTCTCGCCGGCGTACGGCTACGGCTTCGTCGGCCTGGACCTGCCGCCGGTGTTCGGCGACGCGCCGGAGCCGAACGCGCTGGCGCTGGCCGGACTGGGCCTGCTCGCCGCCGCCGTGGCGCGCCGCCGCCGCGTCTGACGCCTCGACCCCCGCCGCAGCACCGCGCAGCGGTGCGGGTCGGGCGGCGATCGAACGGCCCCGCCACGGCGGTCGGCGCATCGTCGACGGGGACGCCCTCGGAC
>CBDUBX010000452.1:0-1997 GCA_965365495.1 uncultured Burkholderiales bacterium | reverse complement strand
TCGCGCTCGCGCTGCGCCTGCGCGAGGCGGTGGCCGAACTCGAGCGCGATGAAGCGCGCGCGTGCGCTGCGCCCGACCAGTTCTTCGTAGCGCGCGTGGACGTCGCGCAGGCACGCCAGCGCGGCGCTCGCGTCGCCCATCTGCTCGCAGGCGTCGGCCAGCGCGTGCAGCAGTTCCATCGTCTCGTACGGTGGGTCGCGCAGGTTGCGCTCCGCGCGCTGCTGCAGCGTACGTTCGACGACGGCGCGCGCCGCCGGCGCCTCGCCGCGCGCCAGCAGACAGCGCGCCTTCAGCCACGCCCACATCGTCATGCCGTCGCCGTCAGCGACGCCGGCAACGGCGCCGGCTTCCAGGTAGGCGAGCGCTGCGTCGACCTGGCCGACACCGTAGTGGGCGAGCGCGAGCACCGTCGAGTAGCGCTGCAGCGCGCCCGGGACGAGCTCGTGCGGGTGCTGAACGAGGAAGTCGGCGAGGCGCCGCGCTTGCGCATGGTCGCCCGCGGCGTGGTGGATGACGATCAGGTTCGATGCCGACGTCGCCAACGACTGGCGTGCGCCGGCGGCGCGCGCCGCGGCCAGCGCCTGTTCGCTCAGCCGCCGCGCGTCGTCGAGGTTGTAGAGGTCGTGGTGATAGCCGCCGAGGTTGGCGAGCGCGGTGATCCGCGGGCCGTCGAAGCCGGTCGCCTCGGCGGCGTCGCTCGCGGCGTAGAAGTGGCGCAGCGCGTCGTCGGGCCGGCCGAGCAGCTTGGCGGTGATCGCGCGCGAATTCGATGCGACGAAGCGCAGCAGCGGCGGTGCGCCGTCGCCGACCGCGGCTTCGTTCATCGCGTGCAGCCGGGCGCTGGCGGCGTAGTCGCCGGCACGGCGGCGCAGGACGGCTTCGATCTCGTTGCACCACGCGTCGACTCCGGCGTCGTCGCCGCCGGCGGCGCGCGCCGCGGCCAGCGCGTGCGCGGCGACCGCGCCGTCGCCGGCGCGGGCTTCGGCCAGCGCGACGTGGACGTGGCCTTCGGCGGCGCGCGGCCCGCGGCGCCGCGCGACCGCTCGGCCGAGGTCGCGCGCGGCCAGCGGGTCGAGGTAGCACTGGCGTTCGGCTTCGGCCAGGCAGTGGTCGTCGTCGTCGGTTGGGTCGGCTTGGTCCGTGTCCACCCGGCGCGGATCGCGTTGGATCGGAAACGCAGCGTCGACGTCGGCCCGGCGGGCGTCGTCGACACGGTCGGAACGCGCGTCGTCGTCGGCCCCGGCCTCCTCGGCAGCCGGCGGCGCCGGCTGCGCAGCCGCGCCCGCCGCCACGTCGGTCAGCGACGCGTCGACCGCTGTGGCGGCGGACCGATCGTCAGCCACGCGCCCGCATCGCCGTGCGCGCCTGCACGAAGCCGAACGCGTGGTCCACGGCCTCCTGCACCTGCCGCTCGTGGTCGGCGCGCTCGCGTTCGCTGAGATAGAACGAGAAGTCGACCGCGTGGCGGATGTAGCGCGGCGGCAGCCGGTTCAGCGCCACGCAGGCGACGTCGGCAAGGAGCTCGGCGTCGTGCGCCAGCCCGGGATAGCGCTCGGCCTGCGCCGCGACGGCTTCGTAGACGGCGCCTTCGGTGTGGTTGTGGACGGACGTGAAATCGGCGGGCATGACGGACTCCGCCCCGATCGCGGGGCACGACGCAGTATCGGCCGGCGGCGCCGCAGTCTGTAGCGCGTTGGGCCGGTTGCGGCGTCAGGCCGCTCCGATGTGGCGCACGAAACCACCGGCCGCCGGAGCCGCCCCGACCGGGTGCTTCTTGACGAAGTCGAGCATCCGCTCGATGCAGCCGGCGGCGCGCGCACGGATCGGCTCGTCGACGAACACCTCGCCGCGGCCGGTTTCGAGGCACGCGGCGACGCCTTGCAGCGCGTTCATCGCCATCCACGGGCAGTGCGCGCAGCTCTTGCAAGTGGCGCTGTTGCCGGCGGTCGGCGCCTCGATCAGCGTCTTGCCGGGCGCGAGCTGGCGCATGCGGTGCA
>CBDUBX010000451.1:0-2023 GCA_965365495.1 uncultured Burkholderiales bacterium | reverse complement strand
ACCACCACGAGAAGCGCTCGGCCTTCCAGATCCGCGCCAGGCAGCGCTGCGAATAGGTGTCGAGGCCGGCGTCGGAACCTTCGCGGTAGTGCTCGATCAGCGCCTGCGACAGGTAGATGACGTCGGTCGCCGCGAGGTTCAGCCCCTTGGCGCCGGTCGGCGGCACGATGTGTCCGGCGTCGCCGGCGAGGAACAGTCGGCCGAAGCGCATCGGCTCGGTGACGAAGCTGCGCAGCGGCGCGATGCTCTTTTCGATCGACGGCCCGGTGACGAGCCGTTCGCGGCCCTCGTCGTCCAGACGCAGCTTCAGCTCCTGCCAGAACGCGTCGTCGGTCCAGTCGTCGACGCGGTCGGTGAGCGGCACCTGCAGGTAGTAGCGGCTGCGCGTCTTGCTGCGCTGCGAGCACAGCGCGAAGCCGCGCGGCGAACTGACGTAGATCAGCTCGTCGGCCACCGGCGGCGTGTCCGACAGCAACCCCAGCCAGCCGAACGGATAGACCTTCTCGAACTCCTGGATCGCGTGGCGCGGCACGCTCGCGCGGCACACGCCGTGGAAACCGTCGCAACCGGCGATGAAGTCGCAGTCGAGCGTGTGCTCGGCGCCGTCCTTGGTACGGTAGGTGACGCGCGGCCGCGTGCCGTCGAAGTCGTGCACCTGCACGTCCTGCGCCTCGTAGACCGTCGGCAGGCCGAGCGCGGCGCGCGCGTCCATCAGGTCCTTCGTCAGCTCGGTCTGGCCGTAGACCATCACTGTCTTGCCGCCGGTCAGCCCCTTCAGGTCGACGCGGTGGCGCTGGCCGTCGTACAGCAGCTCGATGCCTTCGTGGATCAACCCTTCGCGGTGCATCCGCTCGCCGACGCCGGCGGCGTCGAGCAGGTCGACGCAAACCTGCTCGATGATCCCGGCGCGGATCCGCGACAGCACGTGCTCGCCGGTCTGGCGCTCGAGGATCACCGCTTCGATGCCGGCCTTGTGCAGCAGCTGGCCGAGGATCAGCCCCGACGGGCCGGCGCCGACGATCGCGACTTGGGTGCGGGTGGTGGACGGCATCGGGTCTCCTGTTGCGTGTTGTCGGGTCGATCGTCGGCGGTGCGGGTTCGGGGCGTCGCGGGTGGTGCGCGAATCGTCAGCGCGTCCACACCGACGCCGGTACGTAGACCTCGCCGCGCATCAGCAGCCGCGCGGTGCGCAACAGCGCCGCCTGCACCACCGCGCCGGTCGCGGCGTCGACGGTCAGCGCGACGCTGAACTCGCCGCTCGGATGCTCGACCGACAGTGTTCGCCGGCCGTCGGCCGACGCGGTAGGCAGCACCGCGACGCCGTCGGCGACCGACCCCGGCAGTACGCACGCGGTGGCGACGGTGACCGCGGCGAGCACGCCGATCGCGTCGTGGCAGACGTGCGGGATGAAGCTGCGCGTCGTCACCGCGCCGCCGGCGCGCGGCGGCGCGATCAGCGTCATCTTCGGGTAGTTCTTCGCCGCCACGTCGCCGAGTCCCATCGCGTGGCCGCACGCCAGCCGCAGCCGCTCGATCCGCGACTTCAGTGCGGCGTCGGCGTTGAGCGCGTCGGCGGTCTCGAAGCCGGTCTTGCCGACGTCGGCTGCGGCGAACAGCACCAGCGGCATGCCGTTGTCGATGCAGGTCACGTCGACGCCGTCGATCGTGTCGCGCACGCGGCCGGTCGGCAGCAGCGAGTGGCACACCGAACCCGCGGTGTCGAGGAAGTCGATGACGATCGGCGCCGCGGTGCCGGGCACGCCGTCGATGCGCGCCTCGCCGTCGTAGTCGACGGCGCGCAGACCCTCGTCGGAGTCGACGGCGCGCGCATCGCCACCGCCGACGCGCGGCGTGCGCACCGTGATGTCGCACGCCATGTCGGTGTTCAGCGTCAGCACGCGCGCGGTCGTCGTGTCGCCGCGCGGCACGACCAGCCCGGTCTCGATTGCGAACGGCACCACCGCGGCGAGCATGTTGCCGCAGTTCGGCGTCGTGTCGACGCGGTCGCTCGCCGGCTGCAGCT
>CBDUBX010000450.1:0-2025 GCA_965365495.1 uncultured Burkholderiales bacterium | reverse complement strand
CCTCGGCCTGCGCCCGTGCATGGCGGCGCGCGGCGGCGGCGGCGAGCCGCTGCTTCGCGCATCGATGGACGCGACGGTCGCGGTCGCGGAACGCCTTCTCGACCGCGCGCAGCGCGTCGTCGCCGGCGATCGCGGCGACGGCTTCGAGCTTGACCGCGATCGGCGCTCGCGCGTCTTCGAGCAGCGTGCGCAGCGCGGCGTCGTCGCCGCGCGCCGCGGTCAGGCGCGCTGTCCAGTCGGCCGGCGCTGCGGCGGTTTCGTCGCGGCCCGTCGCGCCGACGTCGTTCGCGCGGCGCGGCGCCGCTGACCCGGCCGCCGGCGCGGGCGCGGTCGGGGTCCGCCGATCGACCGGCGCCGGCGACGACGCGCCGGCGGGCGGGGCAGGACGCTTGGAGAACCAGCCGAACATACGCTGACGAGGCGACGCGACGCGTCTGCCGAGTGAAGGCCAGCGGCGATTCTGCGGTGCCGGGCAGCGCGCGCCTTGCGCCGCATCAGGGTCGCGGTCGCCACGGTGGCGACGCGCGGCGCCCCACGCCGCCGCGTGCGCGCCGGGGCCGGGGCGAGCAAGCGCGTGGGCGGTGCCGCGCTGTGTCAGGCGGCGCTGCGCGTCGCCGCGGCGGCTGCGGCCACCGGCGCGATCGCCTCGAGCGCGCGCGCCAGCGCCGCGACGCTGCGCGCCGGGTCGTGCAGCTTGTCGAGCCCGAACAGGCCGATGCGGAAGGTGCGGAAGTCGCTGCCTTCGTCGCATTGCAGCGGCACGCCGGCAGCGGTCTGCAGGCCGTGCGCGACGAAGGCCTTGCCGGTGGCGACCGCCGCGTCGTCGGTGTAGGCGACGACGACGCCCGGCGCCTGGAAGCCGTCGGCGGCGACGCTCTTCAAACCGTGGCGGGCGAGCAGCGCGCGCACCTGGCGCCCGAGGTCCCACTGCTCGGCGCGCAGCTTTTCGAAACCATAGCCGCGGCTTTCCAGCATCGCGTCGCGCGTCGCGGCCAGCGCGTCGGTCGGCATCGTCGCGTGGTAGGCGTGGCCGCCGCCTTCGTAGGCCTCGGCGATCTGCAGCCACTTCTTCAGGTCGACGGCGAAGCTGTTGCTCGCGGTGGCGTCGATCGCGCCGCGCGCGCGTTCGCCGAGCATCACGAACGCGCAGCACGGCGACCCGCTCCACCCCTTCTGCGGTGCCGACACGAGGATGTCGACGCCCATCGTCTGCATGTCGACCCACAGCGCGCCGCTGGCGATCGCGTCGAGGACGAACATCCCGCCGCACGCGTGCACCGTGTCGGCGACGCGCTTCAGGTAGTCGTCGGGCAGCCACAGCCCGGAGGACGTCTCGACGTGCGGCGCGAAGACGAGGTCGGGGCGCTGGGTGCGGATCGCCGCGACGACCTCGTCGATCGGCGGCGGCGCGTACGGCGCCTGCGGCCCGCGGCCGACGGGCCGAGCCTTCAGCACCTGATGGTCGCCGGCGATGCCGGCGGCGTCGATGATCTGCGACCAGCGGTAGCTGAACCAGCCGTTGCGGATCACGAGGGTCTTCTTGCCGACCGCGAACTGGCGCACGACGGCTTCCATGCCGAAGGTTCCGCTGCCGGGGACGACGATCGCCGAGCGGGCGCGGTAGACCTCCTTCAGCACGCTGCTCACGTCGCGCATCACGCGCTGGAACTTCTGCGACATGTGGTTCAGCGCGCGGTCGGTGAAGACCACCGAATACTCGAGCAGGCCGTCGGAGTCGACGTCGGGCAGCAATCCGGGCATGGCGTTCCTCGGCAAGCGTCGGGCGGCGCGCCGCCGGCAAGACGCGGGGCGGCAGCTGCGGGGTCGGGCAGTTTAGGCGGCAGACGGCCGCGCCGGCGGCAACGCCGCGCCGCAATCGCGGCAATACCGCGCGCTCGTCAGGTGGCCTTCGCTGAGGCACGCCGGGCAGGTGCGCGATGTCGGCCGCGCCGGCTGCGGCAGCCGCAGCGCGGTGAACTCGGCGCTGACGATGCCGGTGGGCACGGCCAGCGTGCCCCAGCCGAT
>CBDUBX010000449.1:0-2041 GCA_965365495.1 uncultured Burkholderiales bacterium | reverse complement strand
TCAGCCAGCTGCACCGCAGCCCCGGCGTGTTCTTCGAGCACGACAAGGGCAAGACGCACAGCTCGGGCAAGCTGCTGTTCTCGGCGCGGATCATTCCGTACCGCGGCTCGTGGCTCGACTTCGAGTTCGACCCGAAGGACATCCTGTACTTCCGCGTCGACCGCCGCCGCAAGATGCCGGTGACGATCCTGCTGAAGGCGATCGGCCTCAACCCGGAGACGATCCTCGCGCACTTCTTCCACAACGACACGTTTCGGTTGATGGACACCGGCGCGCAGATGCAGTTCGTGCCCGAGCGGCTGAAGGGCGAGATCGCGCGCTTCGACCTCACCGACGCGTCGGGTGCCGTCGTCGTCGAGAAGGACAAGCGGATCACCGCGCGCCACGTGCGCACGCTCGAATCGGCCGGCACCGGCTTCGTCGCCGTGCCCGAGGACTTCCTCGTCGGCCGCATTCTGGCCAAGAACATGGTCGACCCCGACACCGGCGAGATCGTCGCCAAGGCCAACGACGAGCTCACCGAGGCGCTGCTGAAGAAGCTGCGCACCGCCGGGATCAAGGAGATCCAGGCGCTCTACACCAACGAGCTGAACCAGGGCGCGTACATCAGCCAGACGCTCGCGTCCGACGAGACCGCCGACCAGCTCGCGGCGCGTGTCGCGATCTACCGCATGATGCGCCCCGGCGAGCCGCCGACCGAGGACGCGGTCGAGGCGCTGTTCCACCGCCTGTTCTACAGCGCCGACACCTACGACCTGTCGCGCGTCGGGCGCATGAAGTTCAACGCCCGCGTCGGCCGCGACACGCCCGAAGGCGCGATGACGCTGTCCAACGAGGACATCCTCGACGTCGTCAAGATCCTCGTCGAGCTGCGCAACGGCAACGGCGACGTCGACGACATCGACCACCTCGGCAACCGCCGCGTGCGCTGCGTCGGCGAGCTCGCCGAGAACCAGTACCGAAGCGGTCTCGCACGGATCGAGAAGGCGGTCAAGGAGCGGCTCGGCCAGGCCGAGACCGAGGCGCTGATGCCGCACGATCTGATCAACTCCAAGCCGATCTCCGCGGCGCTGAAGGAGTTCTTCGGCGCGTCGCAGCTGTCGCAGTTCATGGACCAGACCAACCCGCTGTCCGAGATCACGCACAAGCGGCGCGTCTCGGCGCTCGGGCCGGGCGGTCTGACGCGCGAGCGCGCCGGCTTCGAGGTGCGCGACGTGCACCCGACGCACTACGGCCGCGTCTGCCCGATCGAGACGCCGGAAGGGCCGAACATCGGCCTGATCAATTCGCTGGCGCTGTTCGCGCAGCTCAACGAGTACGGCTTTCTCGAAACGCCTTACCGACGCGTCGTCGACGGCAAGGTCACGACCGAGATCGACTACCTGTCGGCGATCGAGGAAGGCAAGTACGTCATCGCGCAGGCCAACGCGTCGCTCGACAAGGACGGCAAGCTGACCGACGAGCTCGTGTCGGCGCGCGAGAAGGGCGAGTCGGTGCTGCTGTCGCCCGGCCGCGTGCAGTACATGGACGTCGCGCCGGCGCAGATCGTGTCGGTGGCCGCGTCGCTGGTGCCGTTCCTCGAGCACGACGACGCCAACCGCGCGCTGATGGGCGCCAACATGCAGCGCCAGGCGGTGCCGGTGCTGCGCCCCGAAAAGGCCTTCGTCGGCACCGGCGTCGAGCGCGTCGCCGCGGTCGACTCGGGCACCGTCGTCACGTCGCGCCGCGGCGGCACCGTCGACTACGTCGACACCAACCGCATCGTGATCCGCGTCAACGACGCCGAGACCGTCGCCGGCGAGGTCGGCGTCGACATCTACAACCTCATCAAGTACCAGCGCAGCAACCAGAACACCAACATCCACCAGCGGCCGATCGTCGTTCGCGGCGACCAGGTCGCCGCCGGCGACGTCATCGCCGACGGCGCGTCGACCGACCTTGGCGAGCTCGCGCTCGGGCAGAACATGCTCGTCGCGTTCATGCCGTGGAACGGCTACAACTTCGAGGATTCGATCCTGATCAGCGAGCGCGTCGTCGCCGA
>CBDUBX010000448.1:0-2054 GCA_965365495.1 uncultured Burkholderiales bacterium | reverse complement strand
TTCATCCTGCGCGACAACGTGCTGTTCTCGATCCACGGCGAGGACCTGCCGGTGTTCCGCCTGCTGCGGCTGCGCGCGCGGCGCATCCCGGCGCTGATCGAAGACGCGAAGGACGTGCTGCTGAAGCTCTACGACGCCGACGCCGAGTACTCGGCCGACGTGCTCGAAGGCATCTACGACAGCCTCGAGGCGGTGAGCGCGCGCGTGCTGCGGCGCGACGTCGACGACCGCGCCGCCGGCGACGCGCTGACGGCGATCGCGCGCGAGGAAGACCTGAACGGCCGCATCCGGCGCAACGTGATGGACACGCGCCGCGCGCTGAGCTTCCTGATGCGCAGCCGCCTTCTCGGCGCCGAGCAGTTCGAGGACGCGCGCCAGATCCTGCGCGACATCGACTCGCTCGACAGCCACACCGCGTTCCTGTTCGACAAGATCAACTTCCTGATGGACGCGACCGTCGGCTTCATCAACATCAACCAGAACAAGATCATCAAGATCTTCTCGGTGGCCAGCGTCGCGCTGCTGCCGCCGACGCTGATCGCGAGCATCTACGGCATGAACTTCAAGTTCATGCCCGAGCTCGACTGGGCCGCCGGCTACCCGTTCGCGCTGGCGCTGATGGCCGCGTCGGTGGCCGCGCCGTTCCTCTACTTCCGCCGCAAGGGCTGGCTGCGCTGACGCGCGGCGGCGCGGCCGGGTGGCCCGTCTCGACGTCACCTCGCCAAAAGACAACGGGCTGCCGCGGTCGGCGGCAGCCCGTTGCGAGAAAACCTGTCGTGCAGCGCCCCGGAGCCAACGAGGGAGGGAGGGAGGAGGAGGAGAGAGGCCCCGGGATTGCGGGCGCCACGCCCGGTGGGCATGGCCGGCCGCACGACAGAGAAAACCGAATCGAACGACCGTGCTGTGACGGACCGGCGCGGCGATAAGTTCCGGTGCGCGACCACGCGATGCGTAAAGAACTGTCGTGGCCTTGGTGTCAACCCGGGCGTTGCGGTTTGTCCAGGCCAATCGAGTGACTACCGCGTAGCATGCGACCATCTCTGACCGCCTAAACGCAATGTCTGACCAGGACAAACTGACCGCGCGCGCGGGCTCGCCGCCCGCCGAGCCGACCCCGGCCGAGGCGCAGCTGTCGATCGGCGCGGTCGAGCGCGAGACCGGTTTGTCGAAGGAGACGCTGCGCGTCTGGGAGCGCCGCTACGGCTTTCCGGCGCCGACTCGCGACGCCGTCGGCGAGCGGCGCTACCCGGCGTCGCAGGTCGCTCGGCTGCGGCTCGTCAAGCGGCTGCTCGACGCCGGCCATCGGCCGGGGCGCGTCGTCGCGCTCGACGTCGCGTCGCTCGAACGCTTGATCGACGGCCGCAGCGATGACCTCGGCGATCGCGCCGCCACGTCGACAGCGGCGCGTGCGCCGACCGCTGCGGCAGCCGCCGTCGACGCGCAGGCGGCCGCGTTCGCCGCGCAGTGGCCGGCGTGGCTCGAGCGGCTGCAGGCCGACGACCCCGACGCGTTGCGCGCGGCGTTGAGCCTGGCGGTGGTTCGCGACGGGCTCGGCCGCGCGGTGCTCGACGTGTTCGCGCCGCTGACCACCGCGGTCGGTGAAGCGTGGATGCGCGGCCGGCTCGCCGTGTACCAGGAGCACCTGTATTCGGAGGTCGCGCAGGGCGTGCTGCGGCGCGCGCTGGCCGCGATCGACGCGCCGGCGCGCGCCGACGCGCCGCGGGTGCTGCTGGCGACGTTCAACGGCGAGCCGCACGGCCTCGGCCTGCTGATGGCCGAGGCGATGTTCGCGCTCGCCGGCTGCCGCTGCCTGAGTCTCGGCGTGCAGGTGCCGGTGTGGGACGTCGCGCTGGCCGCACGGCGCTGGCGCGCCGACGTCGTCGCGCTGAGCTTCAGTGGGTCGATCGGCCCCGGCGCGGTCGTCGCGGGCCTCGACGAACTGCGCGCCAAGCTCGACCCGGCGGTGGCGCTGTGGGCCGGCGGTTCGGCGCCGGTGCTGCACCGCCGCGTCGTCGCCGGCGTCGAGGCGATGGCCACGCTCGACGCGATCGCGC
>CBDUBX010000447.1:0-2061 GCA_965365495.1 uncultured Burkholderiales bacterium | reverse complement strand
GCGTCTGGGGCGAGAACTTCCTGTGGAGCTACGGCGACGTCGCGCGCTACCTCGACGGCTTGCCGGCGCGGATCGAACCGCAGACGGTCGACGGCTTTCTGAGCTTCGGTCGCGCGCGCGGTCCGGTGCAGCAGTTGGCCGCGGCCTACGCGCGGCATCTGCCGCGCCGACTGTGGGGCACCGGGTTCAACCCGTGGGTGATGGCGCTGGTGCACAAGCCGCCCGCGCACGGGGCCGGCGCGCCGAAGGCCGCCGCATGAACGAGCACCGCGCCGACGGCGCCGAGCGCGGCTGGGTGCACGGCCACAGCACGACGTTGGTCGAGCTGTTTCGCCTCGTCGACGCGGCGTGGATCGTCGGCGGGCTGTGGCTCGCGCAGCGCTGGCTCGGCCAGGCCTGGCAGCCGGACGACCTGCTCACCGCGCTGGTGGCGCTGGCGCTGTTCACGATGGCCACCGGCCAGTGGCCGCTGTACCGCACGTGGCGCGTCGCGACGCTCTCCGCCGAGTTGCAGCGCAACGCGCTGTGCTGGCTGGTCGCGGCCGGCGGCCTGGCAGTGCTCGCGTTCCTGCTCGGCTCGAAGCTGCCGCGAGAGGTGCTGCTGCTGTGGGTCGTGCTGACGATGGTCGCGATGCTCGCCGCGCGCAGCGCGCTGCGGCTGGCGCTGCGCAGCCTGCGCCGCAGCGGCGCCAACTTCCGCCTCGCGGCGATCGTCGGCGCCAACGCCACCGGCCGCTCGCTGGTCGAGCAGGTCGTCGGCAACCCGTGGATGGGGATCAAGCTCGTCGGCGTGTTCGACGACCGTCAGCCCGACCCCCACCGCGTAATGCCGCAGCTGGCGGTCGCCGGCACCACGGCCGACGTCGTCGAACGCGCGAGCAGCGGCAAGCTCGACATCGTCTTCATCGCGCTGCCGCTGCGCGCCGAGCTGCGGATCCGCACGTTGATCGACCAGCTGCGCGACTCGACGGCAACGATCATGTTCGTGCCGAATTTCAGCGCGTTCGGCCTGCTGTCGGCGCGCTGGGAGGTGTTTCGCGGCATCCCGATGATCAGCCTCGTCGACACGCCGCACTACGGCCCGGAGGGCTATTCGAAGCGCCTGTTCGACGTGGTCGTCGCGTCGCTGCTGCTCGTGGTGCTGGCGCTGCCGATGCTCGCGATCGCGCTGGCGATCCGCGCGACGTCGAAGGGGCCGGCGCTGTTCCGCCAGAAGCGCTACGGGCTCGACGGCCGCGAGATCGTCGTCTACAAGTTCCGCACGATGTCGGTCGCCGAGGACGGCAAGGCCGAGTTCAAGCAGGCGACCAAGGGCGACAGCCGCGTCACGCCGCTCGGCGCGGTGCTGCGCCGCACGTCGCTCGACGAGCTGCCGCAACTGCTCAACGTGCTGCAGGGGCGGATGTCGATCGTCGGGCCGCGGCCGCACCCCGTGGCGCTGAACGAATCGCACCGCCGCCGCATCGACGGCTACATGCTCCGCCACAAGGTGCGCCCCGGCATCACCGGCTGGGCGCAGGTCAACGGCTGCCGCGGCGAAACCGACACCGAGCAGAAGATGGCCGACCGCATCCGCTACGACCTCGAATACATCGACAACTGGTCGCTCGCGCTCGACGTGCGCATCCTGTGGCGAACGCTGTTCAGCGTGATCGATGATCCGAACGCGTACTGACGCGCGGCCGCTCCGGGCCGGCCGTGGGCGCCGCACGACCGGCGCCCGATCGGACCGCGCGCGGCGATGGTGCGGGGGCTGAACCGGCCGGGCAGCGCGGTCGAGCTGCTCGTCGGCGCGCTGCCGGAGTTGCCGCGAAGACTGGTCGCCGTCGCGCTGTTCAGCGGCGTCGCGAGCCTGCTCGCGCTGGTGCCGGCGGTGTTCTCGATCCAGGTCTACGACCGCGTGCTCGGCAGCCGCAGCGGCGCGACGCTCGTCGCGCTGCTGGCGGTGACGCTGTTCGCGCTGCTGATCGCCGCGGTGCTCGACGCCGCGCGCCAGCTGCTGCTGCTGCGGCTGGCGGCGGCGGTCGACGACGGCCTGGCGCCGCGCGTCGCCGCGGCGGG
>CBDUBX010000446.1:0-2065 GCA_965365495.1 uncultured Burkholderiales bacterium | reverse complement strand
CTGACGGTGCGCGCCACGCGCAGCGCGCTGGCCAAGCTCGACGTCGACGCGTCGCGGCTGCTGAACTAGCTCGCGACGCGCGCCGGCGCGGTCAGTGGATCAGCCGGTCCTCGGGGTCGACGAACAGCTCGTCGAGGATCAGCGCGTCGGGTTCCTCGCCGACGCTCCAGAAGACCATCAGCACGATGATCTTCAGCTCCTCGAGGTCGATCGGGCCGCTGCCGACCGCCAGCGCGCGGTCGACGACCTTCTCGCGCATCGCCGGCGGCAGCACGCCGGCCGACTCGAGGAACGCGATGAAGCCGAGCGACGCGTCGTCGAGCACCTCGCGTTCGGCGTCAGTGTAGATGCGCAGGCTCGGCATCGCGGTGGCCGGGGGCGCGGCGACGCGCGCGCCGTCGCTGTCGTCGAACGACAGCCCGTCGAGCCAGCGCAGCGCGTCCTGGATCTCGTCGGCCTCGAAGCCCACCGCCGACAACTTGCGCGACAGCTGGCGCGGTTCGGGGCACGCGTCGGGGCGCCAGTAGTTCTCGTAGAGGTAAACGAGGACTTCGAACATGCGGCCGATGATAGCCGACGCGGCGCCACCGCCCCGCGCGGGCACGGGCAAGCCAAGAAACCCGCGTCAGTCAATGATATTTGTGCGAGTGGGCGCTAACGTCAATCCCGTTCAAGCACGGTGCCGGCGTTGGTACAGCCCGCCCGGCAGCCGCGCGACAAGGCCGTCGAGCTCGAGCTCGAGTAGCCGCGCGGCGAGTGCCGACGCCGCTTCGCCGGTGCGCGCGACGAGCGCATCGATCGTCACCGGGTCGTGGCCGAGGGCATCGAGCAGCGGGTCGGCGGGCGAGCGGTCGCCGCCGCTGCCGACTCCCGCGGTCGTGCGCACCGTGCCGCGCAGTTCGTCGACGATGTCGTCGGCGGTCTCGACGAGCTTCGCGCCCTGGCGGATCAGCCAGTGGCAGCCGCGCGATTGCGGCGAGTGGATCGACCCCGGTATCGCGAACACGTCGCGACCGGCCTCGGCCGCCTGGCGCGCGGTGATCAGCGACCCCGACCGCACGGCGGCTTCGACGACGAGCGTGCCGAGTGCCAACCCGGCGATCAACCGGTTGCGCTGCGGGAAGTGCTCGGCCAGAGGTGGCGTGCCGAGCGCGAATTCGCTGATCACCGCACCGTGGCGCGCGATCCGCTCGGCCAGCTCGCGGTGGCGCGGCGGGTAGACGCGGTCGAGCCCGGTGCCGACGACCGCGACGGTGCCCGCGGCTTCGGTCAGCGCGCCTTCGTGCGCCGCGGCGTCGACACCGGTGGCCAGCCCCGAGAACACGACCAGGCCGTGGCGACCGAGCGCGGCGGCGAAGGCGTGGGCGTTGTCGCGCCCTTGCGCGGTCGGATGGCGGCTGCCGACGACGGCCACACCGTCGGCCGCCAGCGCTTCGACGCGCCCCTGCACGTACAGCAGCAGCGGCGGGTCGGCGGTCTGCAGCAGCCGCGCCGGGTACGCCGCGTCGCCGACGACGACGATTCGGCGGTCGTCACCGGCGGCGAGCCAGGCACGCGCCGCCGCGACGCGTTCGGCGTGTCCGTCCGGCGGCGACGCGAGCGCCGTGGCGCGGGCCGGGCCCACGACCTCGCGCAACGTCGACGCCGCGGTCGCGAACACCGCGTCGGCGCTGCCGCACGCGGCGAGCAGCCGCCTTGCCGCGCCGCGGCCGACGCCGTCGGTATGCAGCAGCCGCAGCCACGCGTCGAGGTCGTCGGGCGCCGTCATCGGCCTGCGCCGCCGAGCGGCGGCGCGTCAGGGCTGGCTGTAGCGGTCGCCGGCGGCGACCGGCTCCTGCACGTCGAGGATCAGCGCGTACGACACGCGGTCGAAGACGCGGAACACGAACAGCGTGCCGTGGCGTTCGTCGGGCAGCCGCAGCGCGACCTTCTGGCCGGGCTGCGTCGCATCGACGGTGGCGCGGCCGCTGCGCCACAGCGCGAGCACGTGGCCGCGCTCGAGGCCGTCGCGCGCGCCGCGGTTCAGCGCCACGATCTGGTTCTGCCCGGCGCGCAGCCCGTCGCC
>CBDUBX010000445.1:0-2071 GCA_965365495.1 uncultured Burkholderiales bacterium | reverse complement strand
GCGGCGGTGATCTGCGAGGTGATGAAGGACGACGGCACGATGGCGCGGCTGCCCGACCTCGAGCTGTTCGCGCGCGAGCACGGGCTCAAGATCGGCACGATCGCCGACCTGATCGGCTACCGCAGCCGCAACGAGACGCTGATCGAGCGCGTCGGCCAGCGGCCGCTGGTCACGCCGCACGGCGCGTTCGACTGCGTCACCTATCGCGACCGCTCGGGCGGCGTCCACCTGGCGCTGACCCACGGCCGGATCACCGAGGCCGACGAGGTGATGGTGCGCGTGCACGAGCCGTTCACGGTGCTCGACCTGCTCGACGCCAACGGCGCCGGGCATTCGTGGCCGCTCGGGTCGGCGCTGGCCGCGCTGCGACGCAGCCCGGCCGGCGTCGCCGCGCTGCTGAACTGCACCGACGCCGCCGACACGGTCCTGCCGCAGCTGGTCCACGGCAGCGCCGAGCCGCCGCGGTCGCCGCTCGACCTGCGCACCTACGGCGTCGGCGCGCAGATCCTGCGCGACCTCGGCGTGCGCCGGATGCGGCTGCTCGGCAGCCCGCGCCGCATGCCGAGCATGGCCGGCTACGGGCTCGAGATCACCGGCTTCGCGACGAGCGAGGTCTGACGCGATGACGTCGCCTCGCGTGTCCGTTCCCGTGTTCGTGCCGGCGACTGCCGCGCCCTGCCTGCGCGACGATGCGCGGCGCTGACGCCGGCGACCCCGGCGCGCTGGACGGCGCCGGGCTGCGCGTCGGCATCGTCCGCGCGCGCTTCAATGCCGACGTCACCGCGGCGATCGTCGGCGCGTGCCGCGCCGAGCTCGACCGGCTGGGCGTGGCCGTGGCCGACGTGCGGTCGGTCGACGTCCCCGGCGCGCTCGAAGTGCCGCTCGCGCTGCAGGCGCTGGCGGCGTCGGGCGGCTGCGACGCGCTGGTCGCGGCGGGCTGCGTGATCCGCGGCGAGACCTACCACTTCGAGCTCGTCGCCGACCAGAGCGGCGCCGGCGTGATGCGCGTCGCGCTCGACCACCGCATCGCGGTCGCCAACGCGATCCTCACCGTCGACGACGAGGCGCAGGCGTGGGCTCGCGCCGCCGCCAAGGGGCGCGACGCCGCGCAAGTGGCGGTCGAGATGGCGCGACGCCTGGCCGCGTGGCGATGACCGACGCCGACGGCCCGACCGCACCGCCGCCGTCCGCGCCGCGGCCGCGCGCGCCGAAGTCGTCGCGCCGCCGCTCGCGCGAGCTCGCACTGCAGGGGCTGTACGAGTGGACGCTGGCGCGCGGCGACGCCGGCGCGATCCACGCGCACATCGAGGAGATGGACGGCTTCGGCAAGGCCGACCGCGCCCATTTCGACGCGCTGCTGCACGGCACCATCGAGCACGCGGCGGCGCTCGACGCGGTGCTCGCGCGCCACGTCGACCGACCGACCGCCCAGCTGTCGCCGGTCGAGCACGCGATCCTCTGGATCGGCACCTACGAGCTGATGCACTGCGCCGACGTGCCGTACCGCGTCGTGATCAACGAATGCGTCGAACTCGCCAAAGGTTACGGCGGTACCGACGGCCACAAGTTCGTCAACGGCGTGCTCGACCGCGTCGCGGCCGAAGTGCGCCCGGCCGAGCACCGCGGCGCCGCGCGGCGCTGAACCCGGCGGGCGCCCGCGCATGGTCCGCACCGCGAGCCGGCTCGACGCGATCGCGCCGTTTTACGTGATGGAGCTGGCCAAGGCCGCCGACGAACTGGCGCGCAGCGCGGCGTGCGATGCGGCGCGCGGCGGCGAGCCGATGATCTTCCTCAACATCGGCGAGCCCGACTTCGCCGCGCCGCAGCCTGTGCAGCGCGCCGCGGCGGCGTGCATCGCCGCGGCGCGGACGCGCTACACGCCGGCGACCGGGCTGCCGGCGCTGCGCGAGGCGATCGCCGGCTGGTACGCGACGCGCTTCGGCGCCGCCGTCGACCCGGCGTGCGTCGTCGTCACCGCGGGCGCTTCGGCGGCGCTGCAGCTGGCGTGTCTGGCGCTGTTCGAGCCCGGCGACGACGTGCTGATGGCCGACCCCGGCTACCCGTGCAACCG
>CBDUBX010000444.1:0-2074 GCA_965365495.1 uncultured Burkholderiales bacterium | reverse complement strand
GGCGCGGGCTGCGCGTGTCGCTGATCAAGCACAGCCACAAGGACATCGAGATCGACCGCCCGGGCAAGGATTCGTGGCGGCTGCGCGAGGCCGGCTGCCACGAGGTGCTGCTGCTCGGTGAGCGGCGCTGGGCGCTGATGCACGAGCTGCGCGGCGGCGGCGAGCCGTCGCTCGACGAACTGCTGCCGCGGCTCACCGGCTGCGAGCTGGTGCTCGTGGAAGGCTTCAAGGGCGGCGACTTTCCGAAGCTCGAGGTCTGGCGTGCCGAGCCCGGCAAGCCGCCGCTGTGGCCGAACTGGCCCGGCATCGTCGCGATCGCCACCGACACGCCGCAGGCGCTGCCGAGCGGCGCGGCGGCGCTCGACCTGGCCGACGCGGCGGCGATCGCCGAATTCGTCGTCGCGCACGCGAGAGCGGCTACGTCGGCACCAACCTCGTCGAGCGGCTGGCGCGCGACGGCCTGGCGGTGCGCGCCGCGGCGCGCAACCTGAAGCTGCTGCAGGCGCGCGAATGGACCGGCGTCGAGCTCGTCCACGGCGACGCGCTCGACCCGGCGTCGCTGCCCGCGGCGCTGTCCGGGGTCGAGACCGCGTACTACCTCGTCCACAGCATGGCCGCGGGCAGCGACTTCCGCCGCCTCGACTGCGAAGCCGCGGCGAACTTCGCGGGCGCCGCGGCCGACGCCGGCGTGCGCCGCATCGTCTACCTCGGCGGCCTCGTGCCGCGCGGCGCCGAATCCGAGCACCTCGTGTCGCGCCGCGAAACCGGCGAGATCCTGCGCGCCGGCCGCGTGCCGGTGACCGAGCTGCGCGCCGGGATCATCGTCGGCGCCGGTTCGGCGGCCTACGAGGTGATGCGCGACCTCGTCTACCACCTGCCGGTGATGCTGACGCCGCGCTGGGTGCGGTCGAAGTCGTCGCCGCTGGCGCTGGCCAACCTGCTCGAGTACCTGGTGCAGCTGCCGCGGCACGCGGCCGACGGCGGCGTGTTCGACGCCGGCGGACCCGAGCTGTTGTCGTACGAGGAGATGATGTTGCGCTTCGGCGCGATCGTCGGCCGCCGGCCGCGGATCGTTCCGGTGCCGTGGCTGACGCCGCGAATGTCGGCGCTATGGCTCGGCCTGGTGACGACGGTGCCGGCGAACATCGCGTCGGCGCTGATCGGCGGTCTGAAGTACGACATCCCGGCGGACGACGACGCGCTGCGCCGGCTCGTGCCGCAACAGCTGCTCGGCTTCGACGACGCGGTGCACGCGGCGCTGGCCGCCGAGCGCGAGAACACCGTCGCAGCGCGCTGGACCGAGGGCCGGCTGATGTTCCGCGGCCACCGCCCGGACCACGCGTACTACGCCAAGCGCGTCGGCCACCAGCGTACCGGCCGCGCCAGCATCGGGGCGCTGTGGCAGCTGGTCGCGGCGGTCGGCGGCGCCAACCGCTACTACACGCTCGGCGCGCTGTGGTCGGCGCGCGAGGCGATCGACTGGCTCGCCGGCGGCCCCGGCTTCAGCCGCGGCCGGCGCCACCCGACCAAGCTGCGCCTGGGCGACACGATCGACTACTGGACCGTGATCGGGATCGAGCCGCCGCAGCGGCTGACGCTGCACTTTGGGCTGCGCGCGCCGGGCAGCGGCGTGCTCGAGTTCGAGATCGAGGCGCTGCCCGACGACCGGCGCCGGCTGACGATCACCGCGTACTGGCACCCGCGCGGCGTCTGGGGGCTGCTGTACTGGTACGCGATGGCGCCGGCGCACCTGTTCCTGTTCAAGCGCATGACCGCGGTGATGATGCGCCGCGCCGAGGCGATCGATGCAGGCAGCGCGCCGGGCTGACGGGCGATGCCGCGCGCGGCGTCACCGAAGAACGAATCCGCCCGGCGCTGGCGCGGCCGCGCCAGCGGCGACGACGGCGACGCGTCACACGGTCGCGGTCGCGGGACGACGCGCCAGCGGGTAGACCACCGCTTCCTCCAGCGCGATGTGCGCGTGGTACAGCGCGGTGAACTCGGGCAGCGCGCGCTGCAGGAATTCCTGGTGCTCGCGCCGCCAGCCGCTCGCCACCGCCTGCAGGTGCGGCTC
>CBDUBX010000443.1:0-2080 GCA_965365495.1 uncultured Burkholderiales bacterium | reverse complement strand
GTCGGCCGCAGCAAGGACCTGATCATCAGCGGCGGCTACAACGTCTACCCGGCCGAGGTCGAGGCCTGCCTCGACGCGCTGCCGGGCGTCGCCGAATCGGCCGTCGTCGGTGCGCCGCACCCCGACTTTGGCGAAGCGGTCGTCGCCGTCGTCGTGCCGCGCCCCGGCGCGGCGCTCGACGCAGCGGCGATCGGCGCCGCGTTGAAGGGGCGGCTCGCGAACTTCAAGCTGCCCAAGCACGTTGCCTTCGCAACCGAGCTGCCGCGCAACGCGATGGGCAAGGTGCAGAAGAACGTGCTGCGCGACGTGCACCGCGAACGCTTCGCGACATGATCGACAGCGGCGAAGAAACGAACGCCGTCTGCCCGCGGTGCGGCGACGGCTTCCATTGCGGCGTTGCCGACGACGCGCCGTGCGGCTGCGTCGCGGTGGCGCTGGCGCCGCAGGCGCGCCGCGACATCGCCGCGCGCTACGACGGCTGCCTGTGCATCGCCTGCCTGCAGGCGCTGGCAAACGAAGGCGCCGAACGCGCGGCGCGCGCGCGGGCTACAGCGCGACGAAGCTGAGGCCGCCGCTCGGCGGCAGCCGCGCGAGTTCGACGACCGCCTTCGCCACCGTCGCCGCGCCGGCGGCGCCGTGGTCGGCGCTGCCGCCGGCGACGTCGACCTGGGCAACGGCGATCGCGTGGGCGCGGCCTTCGTCGGCGCTGGCGCGGCACAGTGCCGCGACCGCGTTGCGCACGATCGCCGCGGCCACCGACACCGGCTTGGCGCCGGCGGCCGGCGGTGTGGCCACCGCGCAATGGACGACGCGGCCGCCGTGCGGACGCTGCGCCTTCATGATCCGAAAGGCCTGCTGCGTGCACATGAACGCGCCGACGACCGCGGTGTCGAGCTCGGCACGGAACGCGTCGGCCGGCAGTTCGTCGACCGTGGCCGGCGGCGCCGGCGCGGCGGCGGCGTGCACGAGCAGGTCGAGCCGGCCGAAGCGCGCGCGCACGACGTCGAACATCGCCGACACCGCGTCGGCGCGGGTAATGTCGGCGACCGCGACCATCGCGCGGTCGAGGATGTCGCCGAAAGGATCTCCGGCATCGGCGACCGCTTCGCGCAGCGCGTGCAGCCGCCGCCCGCCGTAGACGACGCGCCACCCGGCGTGCACCAGCGCCTGCGCCGTCGCGCGGCCGACGCCGCTGCACGCGCCGGTGACGAGGGCGATGCGGTCGTGCGGCGTGTCCATGGGTGGCGTGCGGGCGAACAGGAAGGCGAACGGAGGGACGGCGACGGCGATAGCGGCGGCGCAGTCTACGCACGCGTTGCCGGCTGGCGATTGCCGCAGCGCAATGCGCGCGCCGTGGCGTGCGATCGTGCCGCGGCGGGTCGCGAATTGCTCACGCGCCGGCCCACGCCCACAGCGCGAACGCCGCCAGCGCGGCCGCCGACGCCCGCGCCACCGCGCGCTGATGCCGTTCGTCGAAACGCGCGCGCAAGGTACCGACCGCGATGCACAGCACCAGCCACCACGCCGCCGAGCCGACGAACACGCCGGCGACCAGCGCCGCCGGCGACGCGCCGCCGTCGCGCGCGCCGATCGCACCGAACACCGCGGCGAACGACACCATCGTCGCCGGGTTGGCCAGCGTCAGCAGCAGCGCGCCCGACAGCGCCGCGAGCAGCGTCGTGCGGCGCGGCGGCGGCGCGGCGCGGCGGTCGACGGCCAGCGGCGGCGGCGGCGCGCGCCAGGTGCGCCACGCTAGCCACAGCAGCAAGGCGCCGCCGAACACCGCCAGCGGGCGTTGCGCGCTCTGCATCGCGGTCGTGACGGCGTGCACGCCCCAGGCGCCGACCGCGGCGTAGGCGGCGTCGGCCAGCGCCGCGCCGAGCCCGGTCGCGAGCCCCACGGCGGTGCCGGCGCGCAGCGTGCGCTGGATCACGAGCAGGCCGATCGGCCCGACCGGCGCGGCGATCGCCAGGCCGATGCCCAGCGCCTGCACGAAAGCCGCGAGCTGCATGCGCGCGATTGTCGGGGCCGCGGTCGCGGCGGGACGCACCGCATGCGGCACCAGAATAGGCGCATGACC
>CBDUBX010000442.1:0-2100 GCA_965365495.1 uncultured Burkholderiales bacterium | reverse complement strand
CGCGATCGCCGCGATTACCCCAATCGTCGGCATCGCCGCGATCGCCGCGCACTGCGCATATTCGCGCCATCGCCGCCATCACCGCCATCACCGCCATCACCGCCATCGCCGCCATCGCCGCCATCGCCGCCATCGCCGCCACGAGCCCGCCGCGACCACCGCGACCACCGCGCGCACAATGGTTCCGCCCTCGCGGCCGACCCTGCCAACGACCCAAGGAGACGACATGCCACCCCCTTCCGGCGACGCGCCGAGCCTGGTCCCGGGCTTCGACTTCCTCCAAGGCCTGTTCAAGAACGCCGGGGTCGGGCTGCCGCAGATGGGGCAGTGGATCGCGCCGACGCTCGACCCGGCCGAGCTCGACAAGCGCATCCAGGAGTTGAAGACGGTGCAGTTCTGGCTCGAGCAGAACGCGCGGCTGCTCGCCGCGTCGGTGCAGGCGCTCGAAGTGCAGAAGATGACGCTGGCGACGCTTCAGACGATGAACCTGCCGATGGCCGGGCTGCGCGACGCGTTGACGATCCGGCCACGGTCGGCGACACCGTCGCCGCTGTCGGCCGGCGGCGGCGCGACGTTCAAGGGGTGGCCCGGGAGGGCCGACGACGACCGCAACGACGACGCCGAAGCCGACGCCGATTCACCCGACGACGCCGCTGCAAGCGCCGATGCCGATGTCAGCGCCGGCACCGGGGCCGATGCCCACGCTGCCGCCGACGGCAAGGCCGGATCGAAGCCGCCAGCCGACGGCACCGCCGCTGACGCCTCGGCAACGAAGTCCGCCGCCTCGCCGCCGCCGGCGGTCGACCCGATGCAGTGGTGGAACGCCTTGACGCGCCAGTTCACCGAGCTCGCCGCGCAGGCGATGAAGGACGCGGCGCGCGACTCGGCGCTGCCCGGTGCCGCCGCCGTGCCGGCGCCGTCGCCGTCGCGCAAGGCGACAGCCGTTGAGGCCGCCGGCAAGAAACGCAGCGCGACCGCGAAGAAAGCGGCGCCGCGGCGCGCGAAGAAGCCGCCGACGCCGCCGGCCGCTGCCTGACCCGGTGAGCGACTTCCTCGTCGGCCACGCCGCGCACGCCGACTGGCGGCGTGCGCTCGCCGCCGCGGCGGCGCAGATCGACGCTCGCGTCGCCGCGCACGACGCCAGCCCCGCGGGCCCGCTGACCCTCGGCTTCGTCTACTTCAGCGACCACTACGCCGCCGACGCCGACGCGCTGTACGCCGCGCTGCGCCAGCGCTGGCCGGGGCTGGCGTGGGTCGGCAGCGTCGGCGTCGGCGTCGCCGCCACGGGCGTCGAGTACATCGACGAGCCGGCGCTGGCGCTGATGCTGGCCACGGTGCCGCGCGGCCGCTTCGAGGTCTTCTCCGGCGCGCGCAAGCTCGACCGCTTCGATGCGTTCACCGCGCTCGTCCACGCCGACCCGGCCACACCCGATCTCGTCGCGCTGATCGGCGAGATGGCCGACCGAACCGACAGCGGCTACCTGTTCGGCGGGCTGTCGTCGTCGCGCGCCAGCGCGCTGCACGTCGCCGACGGCGTCTGGCGCGGCGGCCTGTCGGGCGTGGCCTTCGGCGCCGACGTCGCGCTGGTGTCGCGCGTCACGCAGGGCTGCCAGCCGCTGGCCGCGGCGCGCACCGTCACCGGCTGCGAGCGCAACGTCGTGACGATGCTCGACGACGAGCCGGCACTGGCCTGCCTGCTGGCCGACGTCGGCGTCGCGCTCGACGACCCTGCCGCGGCGCTGCCGCGGCTGCGCGCGACGCTCGTCGGCCTGACCGACGCCGCGGGCACGCTGCTGGCGCGCGCCGGGCAATTCGGCAGCGAGACGCGGGTGCGCCACCTGATCGGCGTCGACCCGGCGCGGGGCGCGGTGGCGGTGGCCGACGTCGTCGAGCCGGGGATGAAGCTCGCGTTCTGCCAGCGCGACGTCGCCGCGGCGCGGCGCGACCTGGTGCGCATCTGCAGCGAGATCCGCGAAGAACTCGACAGCGACGACGCCGGCACGACCGCGCCGGCGCGGACCGCCGCCGGGGCGCTGTACATCAGCTGCGCCGGCCGCGGCGGCGCGCACTTCGGCGGGCCTTCGGCCGAACTGCAGATCG
>CBDUBX010000441.1:0-2122 GCA_965365495.1 uncultured Burkholderiales bacterium | reverse complement strand
CGCGTCGTCGCGTGGCGCTTCAGCGCGTAGACGAAGTCGTCGGCGACGAGCTCGCGCGTGCCCTGGTGCTCGAAGTCGAGTGGCGTGCGCCGGTCGCCGAGGTCGCCGGCGCGCATCGCGTGGTAACGGTAGCGGCCCTGCTCGTCCTTGGCGAACGCCGGGTGCGGCTGGAACAGCACGCCGCGCTTGATCGGCACGTCGTAGACGCTTTCGGCGATCTGCTCGGGCGGCGCGTCGTCGGGCAGCGGTTGGCCGTCGTGGCCGACGTAGCGCGGCGTGACCACCGCCGCGGCGGTCTTGGGCACCAGCTCGAACGGCCGCTTCAGATAGTGGTAGCCGTACAGCGGCTCGTAGATCTGGTAGGTGTAGGCGGTGTCATTCGACCAGTACGACGCGGTCGGGTCGAGGTGGCGCGGCGAGCTCTCGATGACCGCGGTGAACAGCGTGTTCTCGGCCGCGGCGCCGACCGGCCAGGGGTTGTTGTCGCAGCCGGCGAGCGCCAGCGCGAGCGCCGCGGCGACGGCGACGCGCGCCGCGGCGCCGCGGCGCCGCCGCCATCCGCGCCGCACGAGCGTCGAAACGGAGCGAAGGCGCACTCGGACTCCGGTGACGGCGACGGTAGGCGCCGGGTGGCTCGGCACGCGCGTCGGGCCGGCTTCGTTCGGCTCGTCGGTCGTGGAGGAGCGCGGATTCTAAGGATCGGGCCGCGACGATGCGCTGTCGCCGCTCGCCCGCCGTCACCAGCCGAGCCAGGCGTCGCGGCCGTCGACGAGCAGCTCGACGCGCCGCCCGACCGGCAGGCAGACCTTGGTCGCGACATGGCCGAACGGCAAGCCGGTAACGATCGGCGTGCGCGTCGACCGCCGCAGGTGATCGACGACGGTGCGCAACGTGTGTCCGCGATCGGCCGGCTGCGACGGCGGCCGTCCGAGGTCGCCGACGAGCACCGCCTTTTGCGCGTCGACCACGCCGGCCTGATGCAGCTGCAGCAGCATTCGCTCGATGCGGTACGGAGGCTCGGCGACGTCTTCGACGAACAGGATGCCGCCGGCCACCCGCGGCCAGTGGCGCGTGCCGAGCAGCGACACGACGACCGCGAGGTTGCCGCCCCACAACCGGCCGCGCACCGCCAGGCCGTCGAATCCCGGCGCGGTGCGGAAGCCGACCGCTTCGAGCGTACCGTCCATCGCTTCGACGAAACCGTCTCGCGTGACGTCGTCGACGCCGCCTTCGGCATCGGCGCGGCCAAAATCGGGCAGCGCCATCGGCCCGGCCCACGACGGCGCACCGCCGCCGTGGCGCAGCAGCCCGAGCTGCAACCCAGTGACGTCGCTGTAGCCGACCCAGCGCGTGCCGCGGTCGATGCTGCGCGCCAGGCGCGGCCAGTCGATGCGGTCGATCAGGCGCGTCAGGCCATAGCCGCCGCGCGTGGCCAATGCGACCGAAGGCGCGTCGTCGGCAACACGGTGCAACGCGGCGAGCCGCGTGTCGTCGTCGCCGGCGAAGCGCTGGTGATGCGCGAGCGCCGCGGGGTCGCGGCGCACGTCGAAGCCGGCAGCGGCCAGCCGCCGCTCGGCGCGCGCCAGCGCCGCGGCGCTCGCCACCCGGCCCGACGGCGAGAACAGCGTCAGCGGCGTCATTCGGACGATGGCGGCGCGGCCGGCACGGCGATCTCGACTGCGTCGCCGATCGGAATCGACGCCGGTGGCGCCTCGTTCGCCGACGGCGCGTCGGTGGCGAATTCGACGAGCGCGTCGGCCGCAGTCGGCCCAGCCGGCCGGCGGGCGCGCCGCGCGGCGAAGAACTCGCGCAGCAACTGGCCGCAGGCGTCGGCGAGCACGCCGCCGATGACCGTCGTGTGGTGATTCAGCCTCGAGTCGGCGAACACGTCGACGACCGACCCGGCGGCGCCGGTCTTCGGGTCGGCGGCGCCATAAACGACGCGTTTGAAGCGCGCGTGCAGCAGCGCCATCGCGCACATCGCGCACGGCTCGAGCGTCACGTACAACTCGCAGTCGGGCAGGCGATAGTTCTGCAGCAACGTCGCCGCGTGGCGCAGCGCGACGATCTCGGCATGCGCCGTCGGGTCGTGGGTCGTGATCGGCCGGTTGTAGCCGGTGGC